>JAFMRP010000644.1 GCA_017354095.1 Ktedonobacteraceae bacterium | reverse complement strand
CAAGCGCGGGGAGGTCGTCAGAACACGCACGGTGGTGTCTCAGGCTCACACCTACCACTAGCTCGGCAGTTTTGGCCACCGGGGCAACGGTCGCTACCGCGAGGAACTGCGAAAGGGACTCGCGGCAATCCGTCGGTATCTTACCGCGCACCAGTTTCCACAAGAGCGCGCTTTACTCCGACTCGATGGGCAGTATGGCACAGGAGCCGTGCTCGCTGATCTGGCTGGCTTCGCGTTCGTGACGAAGCTAGCAAAGACTACACGGTGCTCGATCATCCGCTCGTCCAGGCGCGTTTGCATCTGCCCCCAGATCAGTTTCAGCAGCGCTCAGAGAGCCAGATCATGCATAGCCTCTACGATTGCTCGGAGGTGCCAGTAGGTGCGGAGGGTACCTCATGCCGCTTGGTAGTGGCAACGCACCCTGCGGGCCAAAAGAAGAGTCCTGTTGGCGTGACTCGTACGGGAGTCGTCTATGAACTCTTCTTTACCACGCTACCGCAGCAGGGTTTCACCACTGCCGAGGATTGACATCCAAATTCAGACGTGTTTTCCCGAGTCAACAAACCAGCGCTACAGCGATGTTCACAACGATGGAGCCTTGGAGCAAATTGTCACCGAACTGTCACCAAACTGTCACACGATGTCCTGGTCTTCGTTCCCCTGTCCGCCCTACAATGGGACCAGCAACCCGGTCAAGGGCTCAAGCCTTCTGTCTCTCGCTGGAGGGAGCAGCAAGGTGATTGCAGATCAGCAGGTGAGCTGACGAGAGGCTCAATCTTTCTCATCACTACGATAACGGTAGTTTGTTACCCTGGGATTTCCGTTTGTTCTAAGCTCGTCAGACTGTGACAATCTAAGCTCAAACAGCCGAGGATTGACATCCAAATTCAGACGTGTTTTCCCGAGTCAACAAACCAGCGATAATAAGGACACTTTTGGATAAGCGAAAATAGGTCTAAAGCAGAGGTATATGCAGAAGTATATTGAAGGACAGGGGAATTGATGCGAGCTTTTCATACACTTATAGGTCTTTTGCTGCTTCTCGCAGCAGGATCCATTTTCGTTTTGGCCGTTTCTACTAGTACCGCTAAGGCAGCAACCACACACACAGCGGAATTGAAAGCCCCAGCACAGGCGCAGGAGCCGCCACATATGTGTGCTCCGGGGGAGACACCCGAAACCGATTATAAATGTTTCGTGCCCAACGAGATCAACTGCACTGATGGCGAGTGTTTCCAATGTGATATTAATCACTGCATTTATGATCCTGATACCCCCCAGATATTGGATCAGTATGTCCATCTTCCAGCGGCCAAGGACAACTCACTTTTCATCTACACCCCACCCAAACTGACGGTGGAGCACCCGGTGGTCGTGACGCTGTGGAAGGGATCCATCATCATTGTAGACGTGCTACTGGTTGTCGCGCTGATGCTCCATGGCATACAAATCATGATTGGCGGCTCTATCTTCCGGCATGCCAACGCCGTGCAGGCGATCCCGTCGATCCTGCTGGCGCTGGTCGCCGCGCATATGAGCCTGCTGATCGCTGTATTTTTTGTCTCGTTCAACAACTCGCTAAGCGCAGGCATGTATAGCTGGGCGGCGAGTAACTCCGCATTTAACAGTCGGGTCAACGCCAATACCGAGGCGAGTTGCGACAATCTTTCCGATGATGAGCGACAGGTCATGTTCCATGAAGGGAAAAACGGTTATCTCTACCCTTCGGATCCCCACTATGGACCGTATTATCAAGACACCACCAACACACAAGCGAATCACCAACTTGGGCATGAATGGCTCACAGTTACCGAGGGTGAACCTGACTACCGTGCGGAAGAGTATCAGCAATACGTCAACAAGATTTCGGGCCAGCCAGTGCCGGAGGGCTCCAAAAAATACTACTATCTCATCCCCAAACCCGTCTTTTCGTGCCATCGTTGGGACTCCGAAGCATTTGATTCTTTCAACTCCTTTATCAAGCTGGGTTTCGTGGATTCGCTGAAAACGCTGCTTGGCTCGATTACGGACTTCATGCACACGGTCTTCGGCTTTTCGATGCTGGCGCTGTTGGGTCAGATCGTCATGCGCTTCCTGATGCTGGACTTCTACATTGTCACTGCCCCACTATGGATGGGAGCCTGGGCCTTGCCGGCTGGGGTGGGCCGTCCGCTGACGCAGTCAGGAATGCGCGGCTTCATCTCGACCGTAATGGTGCAGTTTGTGCAGACGACGGCGTTGCTGGTTGCCCAAGGCACCATGCCTATCATTGATACCCAGTTGAGACAAACCTTTCCAGGCAGCGAGAAAACGCTGGTGTGGGTGATCGCGACCGTGATGGTCTGGTTTCTCCTGCGCATTCCCTCGCTGTTGGGGACCACGCCACTCAGCAACATGATGGATATGGGGCAGAGGATAGCGCAGACGGCCGGAGCCGTGATCAGCCATGATATCGCCATCTTCCAGACGATCCTGTCGGTCGGCGGCAGCGTAGCCGGCATGGCCACGATGGGCATAGGAGGAGCATTGATGGGTGGAATAAACAGTGCTATCAGCTCGGCTTCAAGGAGCGTGAACCAGGCCGCGAATGTCGGAGGTGAAGATGAAAGCAGCGAGGGGAGACGGAGAAATCAAGGAAGAG
The DNA here is from genome assembly GCA_017354095.1 of Ktedonobacteraceae bacterium. Lineage (GTDB taxonomy): Bacteria > Chloroflexota > Ktedonobacteria > Ktedonobacterales > Ktedonobacteraceae > Bu33. Next base: position 1,467 of record JAFMRP010000644.1, on the reverse strand, counting down.
GTGGCGGGAACGAAGATCCAGGCCCAGAAATGCTGCCAGGTCCGAGGCCGAATGGTGGCGGTCCCTTGCTGCCACCACCAGACCCTCTCGTTTAAAGGAGATCACCATGGTTGGAGGCATGCTTATGAACAAAAAAGACAAGAGTAGGAAGCGGTGGTTCGTATTGATGCTCACTTTCTTGCTGGTGGTGGGTGCCAATGTCCTGACATTCGCCTTTCCAGGCAGCGTGCAGGCGGCTCCTGTATATACAGCCGTCAACAGTGTGCCACAGGAGCCGCCGACGATCTGCCCTCCAGGAGAAACACCTGAAACCTATTATAAATGCTTCATGCCCGGCTCAACCACTTGTATAGATGGCGAGTGCTTCAAGTGTGATATCACCAGTTGTATGTCCGCTCCGCCACCGCCCGGTATGCCCACAGATAAAGATAGCCATGTAGCGAACAACGTGCCATTACCTGCGTCAAACAATAACACGCTGTTTTACTTCACCAGGCTGGACCTCACCGTCCAGCATCCCATCGTGCAGACGATGTGGTGGTGGGTGCTGGGAGCAGTGGACGCGCTGATGGTGTTCACCATCATGCTGCATGGGATCCGGATCATGATCGCCGGTTCCGTCTTCCGCTATGCCGATGCCGCCCAAGCGCTTCCCAACATTCTCTTGGCACTGGTTGCTGCTCAATTCAGCATCTTGATCATCACCGCCTTTCTCAACCTGAACAATGCCATGTCACTGGACACCTATAACTGGGCCAACAGCGACAATACCTTCAAAGCTACCGCCTGGGGCAAGGTTACTTCGTGCCAGGATTCGGTCATCAAGAAGGGAGATAAGGTGGATGGTACTGACCAGATAACATGGTTGAAGCCTAAAGATGATAAATACCTCTCCAACATTGGCAATGTCATGGACGGAAAGGATGATGATAAAACGCTGGATGATCCAAATGTATATAAACATCCCGAAACCTATCATCACATGGTTCTCGATCCTCAATACTACAAATGGGTGTATGAGTGGGTCGATCCAAACCATCCAAACAAACCGAAGATGCCAAGCGATCCGAACCATCCAACAGATGCAAAGAAAAACCCGGAATTTGACGAGAGCCAGTACACAGAATACGCAGTTCGCTCGCTCCCCGCTGCTGTCAGAGCCAAACCAGATCCAACTTTTGATAAATACTACCTTGTCTTCGCCATAAAAACAACATGTAAGAGCTGGCAGAATGAGATTGACGAAGTGTTCACGCAGTTCCCGGAAATTGATACAGGAGGATTCTGGTCCAATCTGCTGCATTCGTTCGGTTTGATGTTCGAATCGCTCACGGACTTTTTGAAGCTGGTCGCTGGGCTCTCGATGCTGGCAGTGATCGGGCAGATGTTGATCCGGTTCTTACTGCTCAATCTTTACATTGTGATCAGCCCGATGGGACTGGCCAGTTGGGCTTTACCTGGCTCAGT
>JAFMRP010000643.1 GCA_017354095.1 Ktedonobacteraceae bacterium | reverse complement strand
GCGACTACCCGCCACGTGTCTTCTAGTACAATCCTCTTACGCTGCAAAAGGTCAAACTGGCAATACTACATGATCCTATTTTACAGAGCTCGTTACAGACACTGGTGCAGAAAGCCGATGCCTTGCTCACCACGACACCCGGTTCTGTAGTAGAAAAAACGATCCTGCTGCCTGGCGGCGATATCCATGACTATTTATCCCTGGCTCCCTACTGGTGGCCTGATCCAACCAAACCCGACGGCCTGCCCTACATCCAGAAGGATGGCCAGACCAATCCCGAGGTTAACTCCATCCCAGATAAGAACAACTTCAACAAAATGGCCTCCGCCGTCTCCACACTTGGCTTTGCTTACTACTTCACCAATGATGAGAAGTACGCGGCAAAGGCAACCGAATTCCTGCGCGTCTGGTTTTTGAATAAAGATACCTACATGAATCCCAACCTGAACCATGCACAAGTCATCAAGGGCATAGATACCGGGCGCGGTATCGGCATCATTGATGTTCGTGGCTTCGCGGACGTTATCGATGGCATCGGCTGCATCGAACGCTCACATGCCTGGACGGAGCAGGATCAAAAGGGCTTGCAGAGCTGGTTCAGCCAGTATCTCGACTGGCTTCTCCATTCGCCCAATGGCAAAGATGAAGCAGCAACGGTCAACAACCATGCCTCGTGGTATGACCTTCAAGCTGCATCGATCGCCTTTTTTGCGCAGGATACAGCCCTGGCCCGCAGCATCATTGAGGCTGTTAAAACCAAACGTATCCAGGTGCAAATTCAGCCAGATGGCAGCCAGCCCCTGGAACTCTCACGCACCCTCTCTTGGCACTATAGCGTTTTTAACTTGCAACCACTCTACACGCTGGCAATGATGGGCAATCACGTAGGCGTCGATCTGTGGGACTATCAGACCACCAGTGGTGCGAGTCTGCGAAAGGCCCTGGAATATGTGCTCCCGGCAGCGTTCAACCCTCCCGTGTGGCCATACCAGCAGATCAGCGCGCTCAAGCCCGGTGAACTGGTCGATGTGCTTTATCAAGCGGCTATACACTACCACAGCACTACCTATCTCCAGGATGCTCAGCAGATCCTGGGACTGGATGCCGCAACCCACATAGATAACTTGCTTTACGGCTATCAGGTCGTTTAATTGCCGCGATCTTCGCTCGCTGTTACGAGCGAAGATCGCTCTTTCCCTGGCGAGATTACATAGAAATTGATAACCTGTCATCATCTTCTTCAGTCAGCCTCTATTCTACTTGACAGTATTAGATTTTCTATGCTAGTATAACGATATACTAAATCGTTGCACCAATCCGACACTGGCCTATGTGAACGAACCATTGAAGTATCTCTGAATGGAAACAAGCCGGAGATACAAGAAAGCAGCTCAGACATATGGAGGTCAGAAAGAAAAACAGTCCCGCTGAACCATCTCCTGTTTTCCCTCAAAAGATCTGACATTTCAATCTGGAATGACTATTAGCGCAGGAGCAATATTTATGCAAGCAGTGCGATCTGCCGAAAAAGCGCCATCCTCGCGGGCACAGGTATCTGCCAAAGGCGACAAACCTGTCCCACTGAAAACCAGGATATGGCGCTACAGGTGGGCATACCTCCTGATGATACCCGGATTCATCTACGTGTTAGTCTTCCACTACATCCCGCTGTGGGGAAACATCGCGGCCTTTCAAGATTTCTCACCATATCGAGGCTATTTCCGCAGTCCCTGGGTTGGCCTGCAAAACTTTGTCGACCTCTTCACTACCCCAGATATCGGCTACACTATCTGGAACACGGTACTGCTCAGCCTGCTCCAGATTATTTTTGCGTTCCCAACCGCCATCATTCTGGCACTCATGCTCAATGCGCTGATCAATGAACGGTTCAAGCGCTTTATGCAGAGCATTCTCTACATTCCACACTTCCTGGGCTGGGTCATCATCATCAGCATCTGGCAGCAGTTTTTCGGCGGCGAGGGCCTGATCAACCATATCATGCAAACCCTGAGCGGCCACACCTTCGATTTTCTTACCAACTCTGCCTTCTATCGCCCGATGCTGGTCTTGCAGGTTATCTGGAAGGAAAGCGGATGGGGCACGATTATTTTTCTGGCAGCTCTGAGTGGCATCGACCTGAGCCTGTATGAGGCTGCAGTCATGGACGGTGCAAACAACTGGCGCCGTATGTGGCACATTACGCTGCCGGGAATTCGCAATGTGATCATTATTCTCCTCATCCTGAGAATGGGTCATATTCTCGATACCGGCTTCGAGCAAATTTTCCTCCAGATGCAAGGAGTCGATATCCGTGTGTACCAGACTATCGATATTTTCGCCTACGTGCGCGGCATCCAGGGCGGCCAGTGGGGCCTGACAACCGCACTGGGCCTCGTTAAGATGGTGGTGGGCACCATGATGATACTGATCACGAATAAAATTGTGAAGTTGTTAGGCGAGGAGGGCCTGTTCTAATGGAAGCTCGCATAGCAAATAACACTTTAGACAAAGACACGCCAGCACTGCCTCTCTGGACCAGAAAGCAACATCCGCTGACACGCTGGAGCTTGATGATTTTCATGTGTATTCTGGCGCTGATCATGATCTTTCCTTTCGCTTACATCCTATGGACCAGCTTCGCCAGTTTTCAGGATTCAGCCTCCGGCGATCCACTAACGCTGCCACTCCATCCAACACTTGAAGGCTACCAATGGCTCTTTAACGGCGGCGTGATTATACCGGCGTTCAGCATCAGCCTCATCGTCACCGTGGCAGCCACCGCTATTGGCACTATTTTATCGGCCATGTTCGCCTACGGCCTGAGCATTCGCGGTATGCCGGGCAACAAATTTCTGCTCTGGTTCGCGCTGCTAACCCTGCTCGTCAGCGCTGGTATCATCCCCAATTACCTGCTGATCCAACAGATGAAACTGCTGGATACTATCTGGGCGATGATCCTACCCGGGGCCGTCAGCGGCTTTCACATCATCATTATGCGCCAGTTTTTCCTGAACATCCCATCGGAGTTGATCGATTGTGCCAGAATCGATGGCGCCAATGACTGGCAAATCCTCTGGCGCGTCATCCTCCCACTATCCAAGGCGGTACTGGCAGTTGTAGCACTCTTTGAGGCAGTAGCGCAATGGAACAATTTCTTTAGGGCCATTATCTATATCAGCGATTCCAACCTCTTCCCCCTGGCATTGGTCCTGCGCATGCTGGTCCTGCAGGGGCAAACTCCCACCGATCTGTCAAGCACCCTGGGAACCAATACGGCCCCACCCCCTTCACTGGCTTTGCAGATGGCTGCAGTGGTCATAACAACTATACCGATTCTGCTGGTCTATCCGTTCCTGCAAAAACATTTCACAAAGGGCGTCCTGACTGGATCGATCAAGGGCTAAACCGAAAGGAGACGTTCAATGGTCAATGAAGATTCAATGCATCGCTCTGACGATGGCGTGAGCCGCCGGCGCTTTATCCAGATGGCCGCTTCTGCAACGGTGGGCAGCGCGCTGCTGGCTGCCTGCGGTGGCGACACGACCTCCAGCCTCAAGCCAGCGCCTGTCGCTACGACACTGCCACAGAACCAGATTGATGCAACTGTAACAGCTTCAGTTGGCAAAACCTATTTCCCTGGCGGACCGCACGTCCCTGAGGCCTACACGGCCCCACCGCCAGCCTACCAGACCGTCAAGTATATCCCAGGCAGCGGCCAAAAGGTTCGAGCGTTTGAGATATTTTTCGCCAAACCTTCAGTACCAAAGGCACAGAATAAATTCTGGCAGGAATTAAACAAGCGCTTGAATGTTGATTGGGAGGTCATCCAGGTTGTTTCTGACGACTACGATACCAAGGCCGCCCTCCAACTCCAAAGCGGCACACCGGTCGATCTCTTCTACATCTCCGGTGGACCTATCTATAACCAGGCGATGCAGCAGGGAGCTTTTAATGACCTGACGCCCTATCTCACCGGCAATGCGCTGAAGGACTATCCTAACCTGGCTCGTATCGCTCCCGCCGCCTGGGAGAACAGCAAATACCAGGGGAAGATCTATGGCGTACCTCGTTCTCGTACGGAGCTGCCAAATGTGCTCATGTACCACCAGG
>JAFMRP010000642.1 GCA_017354095.1 Ktedonobacteraceae bacterium | reverse complement strand
GCGCGGCGTCATGGATTACCTGGCTCTCGATGCGCGACAGCAGAAGCTCTTTGGCCTGCTCCTCGGTCAGGTGGGAGATGCGTTCCAGTTCTTTCATCTGGCGTGCCTTGAAGCTTTCCAACTCCTCGCGCAGCTGCTCCAGATTGCGCTCTTTGGTGGCCAGTTTGTGATCACGCTGCTCGAGCAGATCGATCTTGCGCTCCAGCGTTTCTTCTTTTTGTTGCAGACGGCGCTCCTGGCGTTGCAGTTCGGCGCGCCGTTCCGCGTTTTCCTTTGTTATGGTATCCCGGAAACGGGCGGTTTCATCGCTTGCTTCACGGAGCGCCTCGCGCTGCTGGGTCTGCAGTTCCACGAGGCGCTGTTCGCTGAATTCTTTTTGAGAGCGTAATTGCTCTTCAAATTTTGCTTTATGAGTTGAGCGGCCCGCTGTATAACCAATCCAGATAGCGAGGCCGACACCGGCCAGGCCTATGACAAAGATGAGGACTACGACGGCGGTTGTAAGATACACGTCGATCTACCTCCAATGAATGAAGCAGATGGGATCTGTTGTTCAGGTTCCATCGCGATTTGACAGTATATATGTATTCTCAAGTAAATATGTTCGGCTATGTCAAGAAAAGGCTGACTATGCCCCCTAGCATACTATATTAGAGGGGCTGCAATCCGTCAAGCACGGAAAAAAGTCACGTTTCCCATAACTTCCTCTGTATTAGACTGTCCAGTGCCCGGTGAGAAATTGTAGCACCAGGAAAGCGAGTAAGGGCAGCGCGAGCAGGAGATAGCCATGGTGAAACCATGAGCGCCTGCCCAGGCGCGCGAGCACAAAGAAGCCAGGGAAGATCTCCAGCACGAAGCGCTGCGTCGATGAGAGGGGGTCGTAAGCGGCGCCCCCTGCTGCCGGAATGGCCGGGAAGATCACGGCGAAGAGCAGGGCGAGCAGGCCAAAGAGCGCGAATGTCCACTGCCCCCGGGCGAGGCGCACAGGCCCGAAGAAGCAGAGGAGCATGAGCGCCAGAAAGAGCAGCAGCGCGCCGAGATCAATCAGCAGGTGTGCTGACGTGAAGGTGTATAGTGAATTATGGAACAGGACCCTGAAGCTTTCGGTGATGGCAACCCAGGGCGCGGTCAGTCCTGTACGCCACTGCTGCTGCGCGTGTATGAACGCCAGCGGATCATGAAAGCTGCGCTCGAGGCCGAAAGCGAAGATGCCCAGCCCGAGCGGGATCAATAGGATCGCCGGCAGGCCAATCATCTGTCGAACCAGGTGGCGCCCGTTGCGCTCTTGCCAGGCTGTGCGCAGCGTGGGCAGCCGCTGGCGTAAGAATTCGCAGATAAAGATGATGGCCAGCAGCAGGCCAATTGAGCGGGTCAGTGTGGCCAGACCACCGAAGAGTCCACCCATCCACCAGTGACCGCGCCGCAGGCAGTAGAAACTGAGCAGCAGAAAGAGCAGGAAGAGCGACTCATTGTAGGCAGCGAAGAAAAAGAGCGCGGTGGGAAAGATGGCAATATAGAGTATGGTGCGCTTGGCTGTATCTGTGTCGAATTCGATTGTCGTGAGGCGATACAGGACAACCAGCGCGCCGAAAAAGGCCAGATTGGAGATGAGCATACCGGCCAGCAAGGGGTCCATGTGCAGTGTCCTGCTCACCAGCTGTACCAGCGATGGATAGAGCGGGAAGAAGGCCGCGTGCTCCAGGTCGGTATAGCCCTGGTTGGGATCGGCAATGTCGAGAAATTGAATAGCGTCCCAGCGATACCACTTGTAGAGGATATCACTGAAGGCCAGGGGCTCGGTGGAATAGTTGGGTACTGAGAATAAGATGCCGCCAAAATATGTCAACAGCGTGAAGATCAAACGCGTGATAATGAAGGTAGGCAGGGCAGCCAGGGTAGCCTGCCACCAGGGTCCGATCTGCGCGCGCCCGGATGGGGCTGTTGCCCCGGAAGACGGCACCTGGGATTGCTGGACGAGGCTATTTGTGCCTCTGGTCGTGTTCTGTATGTTCATGAAGGCGATACTCCCAGATAGTAATAATGCCGTTGTTTACAAATATATAATGGGGTGTTGTACACACCAATTTGTATGTATCATTGGTACACAAGATGAATTATAGTAGAAAATCTCTGGGCTGTCACCTGATGGAGGGATGAAAATGAGCGATCAGCAAGCGGAACGAGTTACGCATGTCGTGACCTGTATACTATTGCGTTTTGATGAGGGGCCAGCGCGTATGCTTCTTGTGCGGCGCAGTGAGCGCGTGGGCAGCTATCATGGGCGTTGGGCCGGTATCAGCGGTTTTGTGGAGCCGCAAGTGACACCAGAGGAGCAGGCTTACACTGAGATTTATGAAGAGACGAGCCTGGGACGAGAGCAGGTGAGGCTGCTCAGGCGGGGGACTGTGGTGGAGCATGTGGATGCTGATCTGGGTCGTCACTGGTATATTCACCCGTTTTTGTTCGAGGTACACACACCTGAGGCTATTCAGACCGATTGGGAGGCGGTGGAGATGCGCTGGATTGACCCCAGGGATCTGGGTGGTTATGAGACGGTACCGAAGCTGCGGGAGGTGTATGAGTCCGCTATGAGTGGGGAGGCCGTTTCGTAGAGAACGGAGAGAGTCAGCATTTTGAGGGGTCGGTCGTATCGGGTGGGGGTGTCGATCCAGTTGAAGATGCTGAAGGTCAGGGGGCCGAGATGTTGGAGCTGCATATGTGATGTGTGGGAGGTGGGCTGAACAGTGATGAACGAGGGGAGGGTGGTGCCCGGCTGCAGGCGTTGCAGGGCGAAGAGCTGATCGCCGCTCCAGTGGCGCGTGGCGGCGCAGGAGATCTCGTCGAGCGGCTTCGTGCCTTCCAATTTCGTGTCGAGGGTGTGGATGTAGGTGGTTTCTGGAAGTGGTGGGGCATCTTGCAAGATCTGCCAGCGTGTCACCAACCAGCGTTCCCGGGGTGTGTCAGCGCTGTAGAGGGACGCGTGCTGGTCCAGCGGGCGTAGTTCGCTGCCAGGAGTTGACTGAGGAGCTGGAGTGTTGCTGGCTGTGAGGATATAGAGCATGAAAGGATCTCCGCCGGGACGCCAGGGGGAGTCGACCAGGGTAGCGGTCGCGTAGTGTGTGATGGTTGGTTCGACCATGCGCAGGTAAGGTGTTTCCAGGAAAACGACGGGTCCGGCGCTGCTGGCGGGCAGGATCAGGCAGTGCGAGCCGTCAAAGAGCGTGACGGGCGTTTTGAGCTGCTGAGCGAGGTAGCGCAGAGCGGCATCGTTCGAGTAGCTGGTCGCGATGTAGATACGGTGGATATGGCGAGTCTGGGCGAGCCGGTCGGCTTTGTCAAGGGCTGTCTGGAGGCCGGCAAGGTTGTAGAAGTGCAGGTCAATGGCCTGGGCGTTGAAGTTGCCTTTGACGGTATCGATGAGTGTCTGGGTGCTGCTCACAGTCTGGGCCCCGATGAGCAGGGCCGCGCTGGCGGCCACGATGATATTTGCGGGCAGCGTAAAGCGCGGCAGGTGGCCCCGGACTAGCTCGGTGACGCGCTGGAGAAAGATGCCGATCAGGATGAACTGACCGGGCAGGAGGAAGGTATAGTAGTGCAGGTAGACGGGTATGGCGTGGCGTACCATCAGCAGGGGGATGATCCCTTCCCACATGACCAGGAGCAGCAGGGCCTGACTATGGGAGGTGCCCCACAGGTCAAGTAGCCAGTCGCGTACAGGGCTGGGTGTGCCGCTGTGATGAACTGGCTCATCTAGTGCCGAACCACGACACCTGCTTGGGAAAGTGTTCCGGATCTGTAGGGGCAAGGGATGGGGAGAGGCTGGGCGGGGCCCTTGAGGTTGCCCGCTTGCGCCCTCTGCCTCCTTTCCCCAAGACGTCTCGTGTGTTTGCACTGGGCGATGCCGTGGCTGAGGCAGGAGCGCTGTGAGGATGGCTGTGGCCAGACTGGCGATGAAGAGCCAGGGCAAGAGGGCGTGGATGATCTCCAGCGGCCTGACGAGATGGTTGAGCGGCGTCGTGTAGAGGATGGAGTTCGGGTGGGTGGGCAGGCTCGCGCCGCGCTCTACGACGCTGCCAACGTAGGGTCCAAGGAAGGCCTTGATGTCGTTGAG
>JAFMRP010000641.1 GCA_017354095.1 Ktedonobacteraceae bacterium | reverse complement strand
GTAGAGAGGAGCAGGGCCCTTGAGGTTGCCCGCTTCATGGGTTTCGCAAGATCCCACTAGCAAGCAAGAGGTACAGGAACAGCGTACACACATTTTAGTATCCAGGAGGCCCACCATGAAAACAGCTATTGCAGTAGACCTGTATAGCGATACCGTCACAAGGCCCACACCGGCCATGCGCCAGTTTATGTGCCAGGCCGAAGTTGGTGATGAGCAGTTAGGCGAAGATCCCACGGTGAATCGTCTGCAAGCAATGGTCGCCGATCTGCTCGGGAAAGAGGCCGCCCTCTATCTGCCTTCTGGTACGATGTGCAACCAGGTCGCGTACGCCGTCCATTGCCAGTCCGGAGACGAGATCTTGATGGACAAAACCGCCCATCCATTGCATTTTGAAGGCGGTGGCCCGACGCCTCTCAAAGGCATCCTTGTCCGGGCGCTCGACGGCGAGCGAGGCGTGTTCACCGCCCGGCAGGTCCAGGATGCTCTGCGGGCAAAGAACCGCTACAATCCTCGCAGCAGGCTGATCTCCATTGAACAGACAGCCAACCTGGGAGGCGGGCGATGCTGGTCGCTAGCCTCTATACATGAGATCTGTGATATCGCGCATGCCCATGGCCTGGCGGTGCATATGGATGGCGCACGGTTGATGAACGCGGTGGTCGCGACGGGGGTGGCTGCCAGAGACTACGCGTGTCCGCTTGACAGCCTCTGGCTTGACCTGAGCAAAGGATTGGGTGCGCCGGTTGGCGCTGTTCTGGCGGGTTCGCATGATTTTATCCAGGAGGCATGGCGCTACAAGCAGCTCTTCGGCGGTGCTATGCGCCAGGCGGGTATTATCGCGGCTGCGGGCATCTATGCTCTCGAACATCATGTCGAGCGTCTGGCCGAAGATCATATGCACGCGAAATTGCTGGCCGAAGGACTGGCCCGGATACCCGGTATCGGATTGCGTCCACACGAGGTTGAAACAAACATCATCCTCTTCGACGTCGCGGAAACGGCCCTGACGGGACAGCAATTTGTCGAACATGCCAGAAATATGTATGGAGTGCGTTTCAGCCAGATGGGACCCACACTGGTGCGCGCCATAACGCACCTGGGTATCTCGCGTGCGGATATTGAATACGCGCTCCAGACCGTTGAGCAAGTGACAAAAACCGGGCCACAATCCACCATCGTGCCGCGCGAAATCGCTTTCGAGCAGGCATATTAGGAAACTGTTATTCCTGCCGAGCCGCTTCCAGGCAGGTCACGCCCTGCCTGCCCACCAGAGCACTGTGGCGCACTCCCGCCGGAAGAACCATGCAGTCTCCCGGCCCCAGATCTATCGCGCTCGCCTCACCCTTCTCGTCCAGTCGATCGGGCAGCACAAAGCGAATCGAGCCACTGACACAATACAACACCTTTGTATAGCTGTGGCTATGCACACTATAGCGCTCGCCCGGGCCATTTGACCAGGTATAGGGCGAAAGGCCCTGCTCCCTCATCTGCTGGCGCAGCCCCTGCTCCAGGGGCTGCTGCTGCTCCTGCCAGCGAATAACCTGCATATATCGCCTCCCTCTTCTTCATTCATGAACACATGCTATCTTACTATATTTTACGAATCCATCTACCCTTAGGGTGTATCCTTGCCAAAAAACAGATCTCCGAAAGTTTCCTCAAAGTATAGTGCCCGCGTGTAAACACCATATGAAACGCGACTAAACATCGTGTTAAACCTGACCCGGCAGGCTATTGAACTTATCCTCATTCAGAACGTACAATAGAAGTCGAATCCCTCTGGTGTCGTGTGCTCAGAAAGGAGGCCGTCTATTTATGGGCATCACGCAACCGGCAGCACTGCTCTTTCGACTACAACAATTAGACCTCGAATTGGATCGTCTGCAGGCCGAGAAACGGGCTATCGAAAATACGCTGCAAGGCGATGAGCAATTGCGTAAGCTGCGTGCCAGGTACGAAGCCGCCCAGCAGCAGGCCCAGGCCGGACTGCAGACACAGCAAGAGGCCGAATGGGCGCTCGAAGATCTCAACCGTCGTCTACAAACCCAGGAACAGCGTCTCTTCAGTGGGGTAGTCAGCCCTAAGGATCTTCAGGTTCTGCAGCAGGAGGTGCAGCGCCTGCGTGCCCAGCAAAGCAGACAGGAAGAAGTCGTTCTGGAAATGATCGAGGCCGCCGAATCTTTGCAGGAAGCCGCTCAGCAAGAATTGCAGGTGCTCAAAAAAGCAGAAAACGCCAGGGAACAAGAGAGCGCTACTTTGCTTGAACGACGCGCGCAGCTCACGACGCATACCCAGGAACTTCAAACCCGGCGTGATCAGCAAGCAAGTGATATTCCCGAAACCCTGCTGACGCGCTATACCACGCTGCGCCGTACCAGGCAGGGATGCGCCGTCTCGCGGGTGGAGCATAACACCTGCCAGTGGTGCCGTGTTATCCTGACGCCCGGCGAACTGCAGCACGTACGCATCAACACGGAGCTCCACACCTGCACCAATTGTGGACGTATCCTCTACTACGACCGTACATAAGGTTGTATTCAGGTAGATACCCCACCCCTATCGCTATAGGCGGCAGGGGTGGGGTATCTTTGTTTTCATGCTCAAAGTACGTTGACAAAGGCCACAGCATTCTTGTATCCTTACGAGTAAGAATGCTGTTTATTCAAATTCTGGCAAGACCAGTAGGGGAGGTGCATCTTATGTTGGAGCACGTATATCTCAACACTGTGCTTGTATGCACCTGGTCTACCCTGCACGAGGTCGATAAGCGGAAACTACCCGGTCAGGTCCCTGGCCACTTCTCCTTCGCCAGCCGCTAACTCGTTCCCTCCGCACGGTAGACATCATAATCGTATACCGTGTGTTTTTGTTCCCCTTTCTCGCCTGGTGAACTGCTGATAGTACCAGCGCAAGAAGAGCATATGGAGGGAAACAGCTTGATTAATGATCCGGCTTTGCTTACCGGTGTGGTGCTGAGCGGCGCCCATGGCATCTATGACGTTCATACTGAAGACGGCATCGTACGCTGTACATTACGCGGAAAACTCAAAAAAGCCTTCGCCCAGGCGCAATCAACCAGGCCGCAGGGGAAAACACGCCCTCGTCCTGCTCCCGCCTCCAGGCGCATTGAACGCATCGAGAGACGCGACAGCAGCGAAAACCCTCTCCCCTCTCGTCTCTCTGTTGGAGATTATGTCAAACTTCGTCGCCTCGACGGCGAGACCGGTCTGATCGAAGAGATCCTGCCTCGCCAGAGCGAGCTGGCGCGTAAAGACGCCGCCTCCAGCGATAAAAAAACTGTCCAGCAAACGCTACTGGCCAATCTTGACCAGGTCATACTCGTCTTCTCTACCACCCAGCCCGAGCCTCACTTTGGCCTGCTGGATCGCTATCTCACCATCTGCGAAGCCACGCAGCTGACCGCGCTCGTCTGCCTCAACAAGTCTGACCTGTCTTACGACCGGCGTGTTGAAGAGGCTGCCCAGATGTACAACCGCCTCGGCTACCCGGTCATCTGGACCAGCGTCGTCAGCTGTGATGGGATCGAACAACTGCGCTCCCTGCTCAAAGACCACACCTCGCTCTTTACCGGCCCCTCCGGAGTGGGCAAGTCCTCGCTGGTCAATGCGCTCGAACCAGGCATGGCCCTGCGCACTAATATGATCAGTAGCGCTACCGGTAAAGGCAAGCACACCACCACCGGCTCGCGTCTCTATCCACTCTCAGATGGTGGCTGGCTGGCCGACTCGGCGGGCATTCGCGCGCTGGCAGCCTGGAACATCGAGCCTGAAGAACTGGCTTCCTGCTTCATCGAATTTCGCCCCTACCTGGGTGAATGTGAATACTCTGACTGCACCCACATCGATGAAGAAGGCTGCGCCGTTATCCAGGCCGTGCAGGATGGCGTAATCGACGAACGGCGCTACCGTAGCTACATCCGCATATATACCAACGAAGAACGCTAGAGATCCAATGGCGAAAACAACTCACCAGCGCACCCAACATGTAGGGCCACCCCTCGCGGGTGGCCGGTGCGACGCGGGGCCGATACCGTGCCCTGTGATACTCTTCCTACTTCAGCGCCTCTAGTAACCCCCTCACTACTTCGTCATC
>JAFMRP010000086.1 GCA_017354095.1 Ktedonobacteraceae bacterium | reverse complement strand
CAATCTGGATGTCATCGCCGAAGATCCGCAATACGATGTTGGCTCCGTCATGATCCATCCAGATACCTATGAAGTGCAGGCCGTCTCTTTCAATCGCGATCGCGTTGAGTGGCAGGTGCTGGATGATAGTATCAGGCAGGACTTTGAGACGATTCAGGGTATTCAGTCCGGCGATTTCTCGATCATGAGCCGCGATGACGCTGACCAGACCTGGGTCATTGCCTTTAGCGTCGATAATGGCCCAGTCTCTTTCTACGCCTATGATCGAAAGAGCCGCAGTGCCACGTTCCTCTTTGATAACCAGCCCGACCTCAATAACTATACCCTGGCGAACATGGAACCGATCTCCTTTACCTCGCGCGATGGCCTGACCGTTCATGGCTATCTCACACGCCCGGTTGGAGAGCAGCAGACCGATTTGCCGATGGTACTCAATGTGCATGGCGGCCCCTGGGGACGCGATGGTTGGGGCTACCGCCCGGAGGCGCAGTGGTTCGCTAATCGTGGCTATGCCTGCCTGCAAGTGAATTTCCGCGGCTCAGCTGGCTACGGCAAAGAATTTCTCAATGCCGGCGACAAGGAATGGGGCCGCAATATGCACAATGACCTCGTCGATGCCGTTAACTGGGTCGTGCAGCAGGGTATCGCCGATCCCAAACGCGTGGCCATCTACGGCGGCTCCTACGGTGGCTATGCGGCGCTGGTTGGCGCGACCTTCACCCCCGACCTGTTCTGCTGCGCCGTCGACATCGTCGGCCCCAGCAACCTGATCACGCTTATTAAGACGATTCCCCCCTATTGGGCTACGTTCCTGGCCACGTTCCACCGGCGCGTTGGCAATCCCGATACCGAGGAGGAGTTTTTGAAGTCGCGCTCACCGCTCTTCAAAGTGGACCAGATCAAGATCCCCATGTTGATTGCTCAGGGGGCCAATGATCCACGCGTCAAGCAGGCCGAATCGGAGCAGATCGTCGAGGCGATGAAGCGCAACAGCATCAGCTACGAGTATATGCTCTTCCCCGACGAGGGCCACGGCTTCGCCAAGCCTGAGAATCGCATCAAGTTCTACGCCGCCGCCGAGAAATTCCTGGCACAATACCTCGGTGGCCGCTACGAAGAGTAACTGCCATGTAGTCATGAAGGCCATCCACACAAAGGATGGCTCTTCATGGTCTTGCGGCGCTTCCTCGTTAATTCACCTCCCAAATCAGGCGCAAATATCCCATCTGGAACGTATAATATATGCTAGGAGACTGTGACCGCATCTGTATAGTAGCACTTCAGTATATCTGTACGCATTCTCGTACCTGATTCGTTCTTAACTATGAACAGGGAAAGTAGCCGGGATCTGTCTTGCGACTGCCTGTCCGCGACGGTTGCATTGGTTCTCTAGAAAAAAGCGCAAGACCGGGCCGTTCTCTCTGAGAAGTGCGCGTATAATAGCGGGTGGAAGCCCACCAGAACCGCTCATTGCTATATTGTGTATGAGCAATGACATAAATATATGGATGGTGTATAATATACCCGCTGACAGGAGCCTGTGTTTGAGGAGTTCAAGCCGATGAACGGGGACATGATAGGGCGACTCATCAAAGGACGCTACAAGCTCATCGACGAACGGGGGAGGGGCAGTTTTGCCACTGTCTACATCGCGCGTGACCTGCAAGACAACCATATCTACGCCGTAAAGTTGATGCACTTTGAACTTTCTAACGAGGACGAGTTACTGGCTCGTTTTCAACGTGAGGCCCATATCTTGCTCAATCTTAAAGATCCTCATATTGTGAGGATTTTTGACTATGGTGATGACAACAATATGCACTTTATCGCTATGGACTACATTGATGGCGAAAGCTTGAAGTATCACATGATCAATGATGGTCCTATGGACCCCCTGCGCGCTTTAGACTATGCACACCAGATCGCTGAAGGATTGAACACAGCCCACAAGCAGGGGGTTGTTCATCGCGATATCAAACCTCAGAATATCCTGATCAATAGCCAGAATGTGGTCAAGCTGACCGATTTTGGCTTGGCGCGTGGTAAAGAGATGGTCACGTTGACACACTCGAACGTCTTTATGGGTACTGCTTACTATATTGCTCCGGAACAGGCTGACGATGGACGGGCTGCGGATACGCGCTCTGACCTCTATTCAGTCGCTACGGTGCTGGTTGAAATGCTGACCGCCCGCCGTCCCTTTGAGGGGGAGACCGCTATCGATATTGTGTTGAAGCATAAGCGCGAGAAGGTTCCCTCGATCTGCCGGCTGCGGCCCGAACTGCCAGAGGAGATGGATCTTTTTATGCAAAGGGCCCTGGCGAAGTTGCCAGATCAGCGCTACGCGACCCCGCCAGATTTCATCGCCGCATTAGAGCAATTGCAAGGGATCATTCAGGAGATGCCGCGCCCCGAGCGAGATCGTTGGCCAAGGGAGGCGCGCCTCATTGTGATTTCCAATGGGCAGGTGTTCCCGCTGCGCGGTGAGAAGTGGATGGTAGGTCGCCAGGACCCAACGAAAAATATTTTCCCCGAGGTTGACCTTGGTGATAAAACAGTTGGTAGGCAGCATGCATATCTCTATCATCAGCAGGGAAGGTATACTGTAGAAGATCTGAACGCCCTGAATAAGACACGGGTGAACGGAGTGACCTTAACGCCAAGTGAGCGGCAATCGCTCAATGATGGCGATATAATACGTTTCGGCAACGTCGAGGTACGTTTTGAGCTGCGGTAGACCGGTGTGATCGGATGCATCGGGCGCAGCAGTAGGGGTGCCCCACTTGGACGGGGTGCCCGATAATTATCGGGTGGCAGCAGACACGCTCTCATGCGTAAGCAAAAGGCAAACGAGTCGAGGTGCCGCCCCTACATGAAGAGGGGTGAACGAGATTATGGGCAACATCAATATGACGTTGATCATCACTGTTGCAGTGCTGGTTTTAGCCCTGTTGATGGCCGTTGGCGGTTTCTGGCTCTGGCGCAGTGGTAAGAAGAAGGGCCAGAGCCCGATCGGCGGCGATACCGACTGGCAGAGCCGGGCGCAGCAGAACTGGGGTCAGCAGGGTGGCGCTGCTGGCGGTTGGAACCAGCAACCGCAATCACAACCAGGCTGGGGCGCGCCCGAAGCGCAACAGCCACAGCAGCAGGGTTGGGGAGCACAGCAGCCACAACAGGGGTGGGGATCGCAACAGCCACAGCAGCAGGGGGCAGGTGCGGGTTGGGGAGCCGCTTCACAGCAGCCATCCTCAGATGCTACAGCCTGGAGCGGGTCTCCTCAAGGCGGCTCGAATCCCGCACAACAGCAACAGGGCTGGGGAGCACAGCAGCCACAACAGGGGTGGGGATCGCAACAGCCACAGCAGCAGGGGGCAGGTGCGGGTTGGGGAGCCGCTTCACAGCAGCCATCCTCAGATGCCACAGCCTGGAGCGGCCCTCCTCAAGGAGGCTCGAATCCCGCGCAACAGCAGCAACAGGGCTGGGGCACAGCAGGGGCACAACAGCAGAGCGCGGCACCCGCAGGTTGGGGCGATAAGGGTGGCTCGAATCCCTCACTGCCACCTCAGCAGCAGGGGTGGGGATCGCAGCAGCCACAACAGCAGGGAGCAGGCGCGGGTTGGGGCGGGCCTCAGTCACCTACACCTGATCCATGGAATCAACAACAGCAAGGCGGCTCCGCTCAGAATTGGGGTTCGCCATCTCAGCCTCAGCAAGCTGGTCCGGGTAACCAGGCCCAGGGTTGGGGTCAGCAGCAGCCCGCAGACGCCTGGGGTCAGCAGTCACAGCAGCCCGCGGATGCCTGGGGACAACAATCGCAGCAACCCGCAGATGCCTGGGGACAACAGTCTCAGCAACCCGTCGGGGGCGCCTCCCTGTCGAATAACTCCGGCGGCCCGGCCTCCTGGCAGCAACAACAGGGTGGCTTTGGTCAGGCTGGCTTCGATCAGGGGCCCAATCCCTTCTTTGGCAATACTGATAACGATAAAACCGTTATGCGCTCGTCTGGACCACAACTGGGTGGCGCCGTGGGCTTCGTGCGCATTGAGGAAGGGAAAGAGCCAGGGCGCGTTTATGAGGTGCGCAAGGACGTGTTGAGTATTGGGCGCAGCCGCGAAAGTGACATCTTCCTCGAAGACCTGGCCGTCTCTCGCTTACATGCCTCCATCTTGAATATGGGCAATGGTAACCATGCTCTGAAGGACGAAGGCAGCGCGAATGGCACGAAAGTCAATGGCCAGCTGGTCAATAAGTACCAGACATATCCTTTACAGGATGGTGATCGTATCCAGCTGGGGCAGACCGTCATGGTTTTCGGCCGTCGCTAGGCGTCAGGTGTCCTGGCTATCTGGGTCGGGGCGCAATGACCTGCGCCCCTCCATCTAGAGAGGAACAGTTCCATACTGCAGGGACCGCTGGCAACGGGTAACGTGCAGGTGGCGAAACGTACGATGCAGCAACAAGACGAACTGATAGGAACATCGCTCGGCAACTACCGCGTACTCGCTGCGCTTGGACAGGGTGGCATGGCGCGCGTCTACAAGGCATATCAGGAAAATCTCGACCGCGAGGTGGCTATAAAGGTGCTCCCTCCCTGGTATGCCGCAGATCGTAGCTTCGTAGAACGATTTCACCTGGAGGCAAAGCTCGTTGCCCGCCTGTCGCATCCCAATATCGTGACGGTACATGATGCCAATGAGCAAAATGGACACCTCTATATTGTGATGCAGTTGGTTGATGGAGGAACTCTCAAGCACCGCTTCGATGCCCAGATTCAACAGGGAAGAGCAATGGACCCGGCAGAAGTTGTGGCAATCTTCTCACAGGTGGCCGATGCCCTGGCCTACGCGCATGATGCAGGGATCATCCACCGCGACATTAAGCCCGTCAATGTGTTGATGGATCGCTCTAATCGCCCAATACTCTCAGATTTTGGTATCGCGAAAGTGCTGGCCAGTACACAGATGAACCTGACCCATCCTGGTGCTGGAGTGGGCACTCCCGAGTATATGTCGCCCGAACAGTGCCAGGGAGGGGCAGTAGACGGCCGCGCGGATATCTATGCATTAGGGGTGATGCTCTTCGAAGCTATGACCGGGCGCCCGCCTTTTGTTGGTGATAATTATCCCGCACTGGCACATAGCCACATTTATGAACCACCACCACGCCCAACCAGTATTAATCCCGCCATTCATCCCGTCATCGAGCAGGTCATCCTCAGGGCGTTGATGAAAAATCCCCTTCAACGCTATTTGAAGGCCAATGATATGGCGGAAGCACTAAAGATGGCCTTAATGAATCCTGCCTCGCCTTACTACGCTCCCCCTCAATCTCCAGTGCAACCACCCTATACCCCATCACTGCCGATGACTACCCCGCCGCTGGCGGCTCAACAAGCATCAATCCGTCAATCGATGCTCTATCCTTGCTACAATTGCCAGCAGCTGAATAAGCCGAACATGCGCTATTGTGTTCGCTGCGGCTTCCCTTTGAACCAGTGTATTAATTGTGGCGTCTATAACCTGGTCAGCCATCGTTTCTGCACAAAGTGTGGGCAGCCTATTGGGGCTTGACATACCTGGCAATTAGTATGCAAAACCCTCGGGAGGTGGCGCGAAGACGTTCTCGATGGTTTTACGCTGATCGTCCAGGTGCTTGTGGCGCAGCATTATTCGCTGCTCCGTGCTCAATGAGAGAATATCCTTTACCCGTTCGACGATCAGACTGGGGCGAGTTGGCTTGGTGACGTATTCTATCGCGCCTTCCTCGAAGCCGTGCATCTGCTCCTGTAAACGCACCAGCGCACTGACAACCAGCACCGGTATGCGTGAGAGCAATTGCTGGTCGCGCAACCAGTGCAGCACCTCCCAGCCCGAAACCGGTCGCATGACCAGATCAAGAATGATCAGCTGTGGCTCAAGCTCGGCAATGATCCGTATGGCCTCCTGTCCATTTGATGCCTCAAGCACTTCATAGTCGTTCTGCTTCAAGAAGAAGGACAGAACCTGTCGCAGGGCCATTTCATCCTCTACAATGAGAATTTTCTGCCGGGGTGGTGTGTCTTGCATACTTTTTACCTCTCTCTCCACCAGCAACTTCGACAGATGCGAATCAGGCACGATTGCGCCGGAACAACGGGAAGCACACTTCGGCGACAGTGCGTGCCATCGGCGCATCGTTGCCCTGTTCCTGAATATCACGTTCGCTGGCAGGGAACATTTCCCGGCGCAGCGAGAACTGACCGCCCAGGTCACCGATCAGATTTTTAATGAGAGAAAGGCCCAGGCCCTCGCCCTCGCCTCCCTCCTCAGTAGAGAACTCCCTGTCGAGGCCTTTACCAGAATCGATGACCTGTACAATAACTGTCCCATCCTCTTCCCGTCCACGGATGGTTACAGTACCTCTGGATTGGTTCGCCATACCATGTTTGATGGCATTGGAAATCATCTCGTTGATGACCAGAGCCAGGATAGTGACGGAGCGCGAAGGAATAACCACCGGACAGGCTTCGATCTGAAATGAGATATGTTTGTCCGGTGGGCTGAGATTGGCATGGGCTACCCCCACGATTTTGCGTGCTATATCATCAACGCGGGCCTCGCCTACGTCTTCGTGCGCCAGTAGATCATGCGTTGCCGCCAGGCCCTGGACACGATTGACGCTTTCGGAGAGCGTGTGGCGCACTTCGGGCGACCGGGTACGGCGGCGCTGCAGCGACAGGATGCCCGCGACTGTTGCCAGGTTATTTTTGACGCGGTGATGGAGCTCGCGCAAAAGCACAGATTTCAGTTCGAGTCCACGTCGCGTCTCTTCATAGAGGCGTGCGTTTTCGATGGCGATGGCGGCTTCGTTGGCGAAGGTAACGACCAGCTGCATCTGTTCATGGCTGATAAGGTGGCGGTGGCTGCTGTAGATGCAAATACTGCCGAGAATTTTCTGCTTGGCCTTGAGCGGCACGCAGAGTACCGAATGAATGTCTGAGGCGACAAAGGGGTCGCTGCGCAAGAAGCAGTTCTCATCCATATGGAAGCAGTCGACGGCCATGCTGGGGCGACCAGTCTGCACGGTTCGTCCTGCGCAGCACTGACCAACGCCAAGCTGAATACGCGCGATCTGGTTGTTGTTGAAGCCGTAGTGCGCAAGCACCTGCAGGCGCTGCCGGTCCGGGTCGAGTTCAAAGATGCAGGAGCGTTCTGCCCCCGATAGATGAACCGCCAGGTTTGTGATCATTTGTAGCACTTCATCCAGATTAAGCGTTGAGGCGATGATGGAGGTGACGCGATGCAGCGTGGCTAGCTCATGCACCTTGCGACGTAGCTGCTCATCCGTCTGCTCGTAGAGCCGCCCATTTTCGATGTTGATTGCCATGATGCCGGTGACCACTTCGACGAAGCTAATCTCTTCGCGCGTGAAGTCGCGTGGCTCTCGCGATTGAATGCTAATCACACCGATCAGTCGTTCGGCGCTGCCAAAAAAAATAACAGGCAGCGCCATCAGGCCGTGATAGGTGCTGGTATAGGCATTGGCTTCGGAGGCGAAATTGGGCTCAGTCATCACGTCTTGCACCAGTAGAGGCTGGCCTTTGTCGGCTACCCAGCCGCTGTAGCCCTCACCCAGGCGTAGTGTGAAGTGTATCCCCCCCAGGGGCCGGGGACCATTGGTGGCACGCAGGGTCAGGACGCGCTGCATCTCATCATAGAAGAAGATAGAACATAGATCGGCATGCAGCTCTTCCACAAGAATTTGCGCGGTAATTTCCAGCGTCTGATCCAGGTCCATCGCTGAATTACTCACGCCGTTGACGCGCTGAAGCGCCAGCAGTTGTTGTTCAAACCGGCGGCTGACTCTGTCGTGGTGGTTGAGACGCTCGTCAATCGTCGCCTGATAACCCCGTGTCAGTGCCAGGGTGGCTGTGATATGGAGGTGGTGGAGGCGTTCGTTCGCTTCAACGATTTGTTGAGATGGCAGGATTGCTTTGAGTTCGGTGGCCAACGCTCCAATGTAGCACTGTATCCCTGCCATGCGTGCTTCAAGTTTTCCATCCTGTTCTGCCAGCCAGCGTCCCGACTGCTCGAACTGCTCTGCCAGGTCGTCTCCGTTGATGAGTGCGTTCATTAGTAACCAGGCATCACTGCCTTCTTCCGGTCCCGAACTTTCACCCAGAACTTGTTGGAGGCATGCGCGCAGGCGAGTGGTATGTTGTGATAAAACCTGCTCTATATTTGCGCTTTGTGTCACGACTTTTTCCTGCTAGGAACAGCGTCCCTGCTTCACTTGGATGTGTGGAAGCCAGTATTCTCTTCCTTTTCGATATACTTAGTGTATTGTAGTTGCGTGGCCAGGGTGTGTCAAGGTAGGGCGGCATTGGCCGCGGGCCTGAAACTGGTTGCTGGACATATAGCGCAACAACGGTCAGGAGGTGTAGCTCACATCAACTCACGGGTTGTAGGATCATACGCATGCCGTAACGCGGACGTAGGGTGACGCGAGGCAGCGGCACGATCTGCTGGTTGGGAGCAAGACGAGGGTTGTAGTGTTGCAACAGTGTGGCCAGTACCAGGCGAACCTCCATCTGCGCGAAGGGCATACCAATGCAGATACGTGGCCCACCCCCGAAGGGGAAGTACGCGCCCTGGGGTACTTTTTGATTCTGGGTGGGATCCCAGCGTTCGGGACGAAAGTTTTCGGGATCACCCCAGATCTCCGGTATTTTGTGGGTGACCCATTGGTGTAGTAGTACGATGGTCCCCGCTGGGAAATGATAGCCGTCCAGTTCGATCGGCTCGATTGCCTGGCGGCCAACGCGCCACGCAGGAGGATAAACACGCCAGGACTCGTTCATTACCCACTCCAGATAGGGCAACTGCGCCAGATCTTTCGTGGTAGGGGCTCGACCATGCAGGACGGTACGCAGTTCAGCCAGCAGCTTTTCATGCACACCGGGATATTGCGCGAGCAGATAGAGGGTCCAGCAGAGGCTATTCTGTGCGGTCTCATGGCCCGCCGCTATCAGGGTCATCACCTGGTCACGGATCTGCCGATCACTCAGGCTCTCATCCCCTTCATGGGTCGCCATCAGCATCGAGAGGATATCGCCCTGATCCTGCTCATCGGTGTGGCGCTGCTGAATGAGGGTATAGACAAATGCATCAAGCTGCGCGCGTCCAGCCTCGAAGCGAGCCATCTGCTCCTTCGTGGTGTTCCCGATCAAACGGGCCAGGGGACCACGTACACCTGGTAAGCGGCGCGGCGCCTGGCCAATAACGGTATTGAAGGCACGACCCAGCGTTACCGCCTGTTCGCGGCTTTCGATGTTAAACATCGTCTTGAGAATGATACGCAACGTCAATTGCTGCATCTGCGAAGTCATATCGACCTCACATCCAGCTTGCCAGCCCTCCAGGGTTTCCAGGGTGTAGTTGACCATCGTATCGGCATACTGCTCGATGCGCTGGCGATGAAAAGCCGGCTGGACGAGTCGCCGCTGCTGGCGGTGAAAGTCTCCTTCGCTGGTCAGCAGGCCCTCGCCAAGCAGGTTACGCAGGTTTCCGCCCTGGCTCTGGATCGAGTGAAAGCTACGTGGATGCTCCATCAAGCAGTAGCGCACATGTTCCGGGCGAAAGCCACAGATGACATTATGATGTAAGAGCCTCACTGAAACCAGGTCGCCGTAGCGCTGCTGCACCGCAGTCATAAAGTGAAGGGGATCGTTCCGAAACGGTAAGAGATTACCAATAAAGGGGAGTCCTTTGGGCCCTGGTGGAAGCGTTGCTTGCGTTGCCATGGCGACTGCTTGCCTCTCTTCTCTATCATGAGCAAACACTTAATTTTACATGTCATAATAGTATGAGCAAACACTTGTGTTGTCAAAGGGATGGGCCTTATTGCTCTGGAATGGTATGAACTATGGCTTTACATGCTCATTTGGGCAGAGGCAGGGTAAACCAGAATGTAGAGCCTTTCCCTGGTGTGCTATCCACACCGACAGTTCCCTGATGTTGCGCGATAAGCGTCTGACAGATATATAAGCCCAGGCCCAGGCCCTTGCTGGAGCCGCTCTGTACCGGAACTCCTTTGGCCTGATGGAAGCGTTGCCACAGATGTTTCTGATCCTCCCTGGTGAGACCCGGTCCCTGGTCGCGCACCCACACACGAGCAGTATCTTCCTGAATGGTCAGCCCAATCTGAACGGGCTGACCGGTGTAAATGTGAATACTGGGTGGCGGCAAAATTTGATAATTATCTGGCGTAATATCAGTCTGGCCTTTTTCTTCCTGAAGCTCTGGAGAGACCTTTGCTGGC
>JAFMRP010000640.1 GCA_017354095.1 Ktedonobacteraceae bacterium | reverse complement strand
CGGGATGAGCCGCGGAACCCTAGATGCAACCACGTGCTATGCAGGAGTATAGCACATACTTCTGCATAGCACAACTGATCAAGCTTTCGGGGTTTCGGCATTCAGCGCGGTTGTGGAACGTTCGATTTCTACAGGGAGTTGACCAGTAATTTTTATTGATGAATGATGCTACGTGCGATGTGCCTGGAAGAGCTGGCGATCTGGAAGGCGCAGCGCGGTAAGTACACCGCTTTCGTAGGCGCCAGTATCGATGCCAATTTTGTTGGGCTGGATGAGCGGTTCCTCCATGCTCCAGTGGCCAAAGACGACTGGTTTACCCCAGTTGTAAGGGCTGTCAAGGAATTCTCTTACGCCCCACATTTTAAAAAAGGGAGGGGTGCGCCGGGGTGGAGCGGGCTTGAGTCCGGCATGAACATAATAGGCGTGCTCGTCTTCATAATCGATGCGCGTTTCCGCCAGCCAATATCCTATCTCAGCGGGGATGTGCTCATCGCAGTCCTGCCAGATCTCTATTGCTCCATCGATGTCGGGTGCGCGCAGGAAGCGGCGGCCATCCCAGCAGTCGAGCCAGGCATCTTCATGATTGCCACGCAGGAAAATGCTTGAGGGATGACGATCTTGTAGAGCTTGCAGTTCGCGGATAGTGGCAATAGAATCTTCCCCGCGATCCAGGTAGTCGCCCAGGAAGACCAGGGTATCTTGCTGCTTGAATGGGATCATGCTGAGCAATTGCCGCAGCAGCGTGACTTCTCCGTGTATGTCGCCAATAGCATATGTTTCTGTCATACGGGTATGTGGCTCCTTGCCTCTAAGGTACGATGTATCCATAATTATGCCAGTATATCATCAGATGGGGGGTTGGGATACGGAAGATGCTTCCTTGACACACATCTACTGCCATGTTACTATTCAAACAATATACCTGGGTGACTAAGAAGTGGAAAAATCACAAATAGCTTAAAAACTAACTTTAAGCTATTTTTTCATATAATGGAAAAAGAGGCTTTTTCGTTGTCTATGGCACCGGCATCAGAGATGTTGCCAGATGCTCATTAGTGTCCAAGGAGGAGACAACGCAATGAAAACAAGCTCCCCACGCACCCGTTTCTGGCCATCTTTATTTCTGTTGTTGCCGCTCATACTCGCAGCATGTGGCGGCTCCCCTAACGGCGCCAATGGTAGTGGTCAAACCCTCCATGTGCTGATTGGCATTAACACTACCTATCCGACCCAGCAGAAGCAGTGGATGCAGCAGATCAACAATGATTTTCACAAAGCGACCGGGGCTACCGTTGTTTTTGATACCTACAATGGTAGCAATGAAGAGCAGACAAAGCTGCAGTCCGCCGTCGTCAGTGGCAGTGGCCCTGATATATTTAGCCTGGGCACTACATTTGTGCCTACCGCTCAGGCCACAAAAGGTTTCACTGTACTCAGTGATGATGATTGGAAGCTTGTTGGTGGCAAGGACAGATTTTTCAAACAGCAGCTCACCATGTCCGGGTCATCTCCTGACCAGTTAATTGCAGTGCCATGGGTAATGCGTCCTTTTGCCATGGTCTACAACACAGAGTTATTTCAGAAAGCTGGTATCACCGCACCTCCTAAAACCTGGACCGAGTTTGTTGATGATGCCAAGAAGACCACCAACTCCTCCAAAGGTATTTATGGAGCCGAGGTAGATCCGTCGGATTCGTTTGATCCCTGGAAGATCTGGTGGACGTTTGTCGAGCAGATGGGCAGCAATTTCCTCTCGAAAGACTCCAAGACTGCGCAAATGAACACTCCCGAAGCGGTGAAAGCTGTCCAGTTCTGGTTTGACTGGGTAACTACCCACAAGATCGCTGATCCAAACTCGATGACATGGAAAGCCGCTGATGCCGTCAGTGCTTTCAGCAACGGCAAAGTAGGGATGCAGATCATGGTCACGCCCACCGTCACGCCCACGCTGCAGAAATCGACGGTCGCGGGCAAGTACGCTTTCGCGCCCATGCCGACCATACCTTATGGTATGCAACAGAGGCCAGCAAATGGCGTACCCGCTGCAACCATCGTTTCTGGAGATATGCTCGCAGTGGCTGACTATTCTCCCGTCAAGGACCTTGCATTCAAATTCATTAATCTGGTAACAGACGATCAGCATCAACTGGCCTGGACGAAAACCTTTGGCGATCTACCGGCAAACGTCGCAGCCGCGAACAGCCTGGCGAGCAAAGATGCCCAGACCGCTGCTTTTATCCAGGCAGAGCAAGGTGCCACGCCCACGCCCTTCGCGGGTATATGGGGTCCGCTTGAAGTCTCGCTGGCCGGTGTGAGTTCTAAGCTAGCGAATGAGGTGGCGACCAATCATTATAGTCCCTCTCACGTCAAGCCGCTTCTGGACCAGGCCAATCAGCAAATACAGAGCCAGATCCATTAAGGAATAGGGATACGTTCCTGAATATGGAGAGGAGCGACTCGCGCCAGGCGCGAGTCGCTTGATCCTAAAGGTGGTACATACCTATGTCTACACACCCAGTTCCCGAAATCACTCCACAAAGCACCCTGGAACCTGTCATCATCCCGAGCCCTGCGCGTGGCAGCGGTCGTATACGCGGCCGCCGGCCAATGTGGTTGATGTGGCCGAGCGTGCTGCTGATCATAGTGATTATTGGTATTCCCTTCCTGATAGCTGTCTATATCAGCTTCCTGAATCTCGATGAATACACACTGCGCAGCTGGATCTATGCGCCCTGGGCTGGTCTTAGCAACTATTTGACGGCCCTGACTGCTGGAAGCGTGGTTGGTGCTTCAACGCTGACGTCGCTAGCCGTGAGCATTGGTTTTTCCTTGCTGACCACGCTCTTCATCACGCCCATTGGCATACTGGCTGCGCTCACTGTCAATACGCAGTACCGTGGTCGTACGCTTGTGCGTGCTCTGTACCTGGTTCCTTACGTGATACCCACGTTTGTGACCGCTCTTGTGTGGCGCATGATGTTTTTAAACAAAACGGGCCTGATTGACCACGCTCTCGCGGCGACCCACGTAGCGAGTATCAATACATACTGGTTACTGGGTCCCAACAGCTTCTGGGCGATGGTGATCGCGGATGTCTGGGCCTCATGGGCTTTTATCTACATCATGACATTGGCGGGCTTACAGTCGATCTCGGCTGACATCTATGCTGCTGCCGACGTGGATGGTGCAAACTCCTGGCAGAAACTGACGCGGGTTGTCTTGCCACAGTTGCGGCATATCCTGGGGCTGGCCCTGCTGCTCTCGACATTGAATCACTTCAACAACTTCACCCTGCCGTTTGTGATGTTTGGCACACCACCCCCGATACAGGCTGACGTGTTGCCTCTTAACATCTACGTCTCTTCGTTCCAACTATTCAACTTTGGCTTAGGTGGAGCAATGTCCGTGATAACGCTTGTGCTCATGCTGATTCCCGGGCTCCTGTATATTCGAACGCTGCGTCTAGGCGAGGTGACGGCATCATGAGAAACCGCAAAGAAACGAGAGATTCACAGGAAATCCTGCCACCACCGTTACGTACGGTCGCTATAGTATTCCTGTCGATCTTTGTGCTCATACCCATCGCATACACGCTTCTGCTTTCAGTCACGCCAGATGCGGAAATTAGCGGAGGGAATTTGATCCCATCTCACTGGGCATTTGATAACTACCTGCAAATGTGGTCGACCGTAAATCTCGCGCAGGGCCTGTTCAATAGCCTGCTCATAGCAATAACCGCCAGCGCTATCGCGGTAGTGCTGGCGGTTGGGGCAGCTTACATCATTACCAGGTTTACATTCCGTGGGCGTCTCTCCTACCTCTATTCTCTGATCGGCCTGCAAACCGTTCCGAGCGTCATGCTTCTGCTGCCACTTTTCGTGCTATTCGCTTCTCTCCAGCGAGTGCTGCATGTTACATTGGTGGGCACGTACGGGGCAGTGATCATAACCTACCTGACGTTTGCGCTGCCATTCGCCACCTGGCTGATGGTATCGTATCTTGGCAGCATACCGGTGGACCTTGAGGAGGCAGCGCTGGTCGATGGGGCTACGAGGGTACAGGCACTGTGGCAGATTATCGTGCCACTCGCGATTCCAGGGGTGGTAGTAGCGCTGGT
>JAFMRP010000639.1 GCA_017354095.1 Ktedonobacteraceae bacterium | reverse complement strand
CAGCCGTGAGGGGCAATACTGTTCAAAGAGGAAGAATACTGCGGGAAACACTGCGACTGAGCCGATTGACCCAAACTGGCCTCAGTGCAGCTGCCCGCTTTAGCGGGGACCCGAAGGCATTTCATCGCGCCTTGGGAACCGGTCTGCAGGTTCGTTGGCTGGCCTACGGGCTCTCGCTGAAGCGAGTCACTGCACTGGGGTTCGGTCGGGTCAGTCGGGAAGAGTGGTCACTCAAAGTGCTTCTATGCTCCTTCTGTGAAGTGTATTGCCCCCTCATGGGAAGGGTCTTACATTTCTGGAGGGGCGGCGATGCCTTTGAAGTAGATGGTGCCCAGGTGGCGCGCGACGTCTTCGGGCTGCATGTGTTCGTTGATAATTAAACGTTCGTAGCTGTGGATCGAGAGCAGGCCCAGGAAGGTGCTGAGCATGACGCCGGTTGGCAGCGTGTTGTCGAACTCGCCTGCGGCTTTTCCCTCTTCCAGCACGTGCCGAACCCTCTCCGCGATGCCCTCCCATATGTCGCGCATGCAGCCGCCTTTCTGCTCGAACAGCTTGCGTAGATCGAGGTTGTGATAGAGACGATAGAGCAGCTGCGTTCGCTTGCTGAAGTAACCGCAGAACATAAAGCGCAGCAGTGCCTCCAGTTTGGCGCGGGCGGTCATCTGGACCGCGAGCGCCTCTTCTACCGCCTGGGAGAAACGCTGCAGGTCGCGCGAGAAGATAGCCACGACCAGGTCTTCTTTGCTGGGAAAATGGAGGTATACCGTGCCTTTAGCGACCCCTACGCGAGTGGCGATCTCTTCCATTGAGGTTTCGTGATAGCCCTTCTCCAGCAGCACTTCCTCCGCTACTTTGAGGATCAGTGCCTCTCGCTCTTGCTTTTGCCTCTCTTTTAATGGTCGAGGTGCTTGCATATTCCACCTCCTCCAACCTGCTCACTCTCTTTTTTAGTAAGCAGGGAGTAATCTGACTCTTTGGTCATTATTTTACGGGATAGTCAGTATGGCGTCAAGCTCATGCCTTCGGTATTAATGTGTGTGATCGCAGCAGGTCTCGCTTCTGGCGGTCTGGAGGCGGCAGTAGAGATTGCTTGTGCTGCAGCAGGTTGCCTGTGGATTGGTGCATTCAAACTGGATTGTTGAGTGGTTGATGCGATATTTGTGATTGAGTACGTCGGTAATGGTGCGCAGGATGGATGAACTGGCGCTGGGCGGGATATTATCAATAATCACATGGCATGACAGCGCGTGCATCCCGCTGGCGATAGACCAGACGTGCAGATCATGTACATCTCGAACGCCCGCGACTCCCTTGAGGTCCGCGACCAGGCGCGCGAGTGAGATACCCTTTGGCACCGCCTCCAGCAAGATATCAGTCGTCTCACGCAGCACATTCCAGCAGCCGGCGGCCATCAGGACCGCGACGGCGATAGAGAGGAGCGGGTCTACGATGGACCAGCCGGTGAAGAGCATGACCAGGCCGGCGATAATGACGCCCAGCGAAACACCCACGTCACCGAAGACGTGCAGGGTGGCGGCGCGTACGTTCAGGTTATTGCCGCCCTCGCGCCGCAGGCCAAACCCGATAAACAGGTTGACCGCGACACCAATTCCGGCTGCGACAAACATGATCAGCGGCTGCACCGGTTCGGGATGCTGAAAGCGCTGGATCGCCTCCCAGACGATAAAAGCTGCGAGGAGGATGAGCGTCAGAGCGTTGAGCAGGGCGGCCAGAATGCCGACGCGATGGTAGCCAAAGGTTTTACGCTCATTGGATGGCCGCTCTGCCTGGGCGGAGGCAAACCAGGCCAGACCCAGTGCGAAAAGATCTGTTACGACATGCCCGGCATCGGAGAGCAGCGCCAGCGAGTTGGCAAGCAGACCACCGATAATCTCGGCGAGTAGGATAAAGATGGTTAAGAAAAAGGCAATACGCAGACTACGTCCAACCATGCCATGCGTATGATCGTGTCCGGCATGTGTATGTACGTGTGCAGTCTGATTCATAGCGATACCTCCGCCGGCTGCTCGACCGCTGGTGCCAGCGTCTCCTCGCTGGCGTGCATCATGCCCATGTTGAGCAACTGGCGAATATGTTCATCAACCAGCCGGTAATAGACGACGCGCCCCACTTTGCGCATGGTGACCACCTGGCGATGACGCAATACGCGTAGCTGATGCGAGATGGTGGTATCGTCTCGCCCAAGGATACTGGCCAGGTCGCAGACACACAACTCACCGCCAGGCGCGGTATAGAGGGCATGCATCACTTGCAGGCGTGTAGGGTCGCTCAGTACGGCGAACAGGCCGGCGATCCGCGCGGCCTCTGCAACCGGGAGCAGCCTGTGCTTGACAAATGCGACATGTTCGCTGTGTACGGCTCGCTCCTGGCACATGTCCGCTTTTTCCCGGCTGACCTGTTCGATGTGTTTGCTGGCATGAGAGAGCATTTCTGTTTATCCTTTGGCCCCTCGCCTCGCCGCCGCAGGCGGCTCGCGAGAGGAAAACGTATTCGGGGGCTTCGCCCCCGCACCCCCATCTACGTTCGTTCGTGGAGGGTAGCCCTGCCTCTGCAAGGGAGCCTACATTGTGCTACAGGCTGGTTGTTTCTAATGATACATGGTTGCATAGCTGCACAACCGTGCAGCTATTTTATTTTTACTATAACATATAGACAGAGCGATTTCAAGCTCTGCGATGATTGCGAATTACCTTGCATAGATGATGATCAACATGTTAGACTGAGATGTGTTTACCGCATCTCACACCACAATTGAGAGCTGGTGGCGTCCTCTACGCCTGCGCCTGACGCTGCTTTATATCGCGATAGCCATCGGTCTGCTGGTTCTGAGTGGGATCGGGCATACGCGCTTGCTGCAACAGGTCAACCAGGTTGTGGGTGGCTCTGTCTTCAACATGGACGTCTGGTGGCAGAACTATGGACTGGGGCTGCTGGCGGGACTGAGCTGGCTGCTGGTGGGACTGTACGTGCTCTCTACGGCGTATGACTGGGCGGGCGCGGTCGAGGGTATGACGATGCTGCCACCCTCGATATTGCTGTTGCTATTCAGTCATCCGGGAAACGTGCTGCAGCCAGACCCGGCGGATCTGGTGTTCCAACTGCTCTGGATTCCCGCCTGCGCGCTGCCTGGTGCGGCTCTTTTCCATCTCAGCCTGGCTCATCGTCCAGGGGCGCTGGCTTCCGTACGCGGGCCGCGCCGCTCTGAGATCATTCCCTATCTTCCCCTGGCCGCGCCCCTGGCCTATGAATGGGGCGGCTACTTCCTGAATAAAGGTCACGCGCCTCTCCCCGTCAGCCTGTTTCTTAGCCTGGGCTACGCTGTGTTCGCTACCCTGCTGGCTCTGGGCGCTGGTATCCGATCGCTTGTGTTGGTTGGGGGACAGGGCTCGGCCCCTTTTCCCGCTCGCCTGCGCCATCGCGTCGTTGACATGCTCACATTATGGATCGGCGGCATGGGCATCTGCGCGGGTGTACTGCTGCTCCTGCTCAGTGGACAAACCTTCCTCTCCCTGCCGGTCTTCTATACGCTCATGCTGGTGTATTCGCTGGTCCTGTTATACGCCGTGCGACGGTCTCGCCTGGTGGATCGCCTGTATATGCTGCTAGATCAGCGTGACGAGGGTCTCTACACGCAGCAAAACAGCCTGCAGGAGCTGAGCCAGGCGAATGCCGAGCAGCAGCGCGCGACCTCGCTGCTGTTGCGCGCCGACGCTCGCCTGCGTGCGATTCTTTCGCAGCGCATTCACGATCAGCCCAGGCAGCAGGCTCTGCGCATCCGTTCGCTCCTGGCGCACTGGCAGCATAAGCTGCGCGTCGAGTCGGAGGGCGATCCAGAGGGCAAAGCGGCTGTACAGCCGATTATTGAGGCGCTGGGGAGGGTGCGCAAGATCAGCGAGGAACTGGAGGGAGATCTGCGCGGCCTGCAATTGCTGGTTGAGGATGTCTATCAGCGCCGTAGTCTTGGCATCAAGCTGCACCTGGAACAATTGATTCGCGAGGACCTGCCCGCGCTGCACCCCGAATCGCCGCTGAAAATCCAGGCTGACCTGTGGGCGCTCGATAGGTTGCCGCTTGACCTGGAACAGAGTGAAGAGGGAAGC
>JAFMRP010000638.1 GCA_017354095.1 Ktedonobacteraceae bacterium | reverse complement strand
CCGATGAATACGATCAGGGCAAAGGAGGATACGGTTGGAGTTGGGAGGGCACCGAGCCACCAGGCGCGCATCTGTTGGCATCGGTCCTGGCCCAGTCCTGGCTCACACACCACCAGACGTGCTCAGGGACGATCACTCCTCATGCGGTGAAGGCGCCAGCACGAGCACGAGCGCTCTTGCGCTGGATGGCGAACTTGCAGATCTGGCCCTGCATCCATCGGCTGACGCCACATGACAGCATCAGGATGGCACAAGGCAATGCCCCAGGACATGGAGCACCTGGGACAGAGCGCTGGCAATGGAAGGGAGCGGTGTTTCACGTCCCTTGTGATCCCCTGCACGATATGGCCATGCTGACCCTGGCCATCGCCCTTCCTCCCACTGAGCCAATCGACCTGCAGGTGCTGATCACGATCTGGCAACAATTGGCACGGCTTGCGGCACACGAACCGTTCGCGGGAGAGGAGTTGCCTCCCGGCAACTGAGAAGCATTCCCAACACACAGCCAACAGACAGAAGATTGGTCGGTTGATTACGGAGCAACGCACGTAGTTGACCGACCGCCGACAAGAAAGGAGCAAGCACATGCGTGAGCATGGAAGCGATACAGACATCGCCGCGCTCAGACACGCACTGCAGCACGTGCTGGCGGACGCCATCCAGCAAGGCATCATCCATGAGCGCGAGGCGGTGGTCGTTGGGGCACGCCTGGCGATCACCAATGGCACCTGGCATACCTTGCAGGAGGTCGCGCACGGGTTGGCGGTAAAGCGGGAGCGGGTCCGACAGATCCAAAACCGCGCGATATGGAAATTGTGCCAATATGCGGCGTTCGCAGCGGCGCTGCACGCCTACCTGGAGCGGGTTCCTCCTCCTAGAGGACGTCATCAGAAACCACCCTGGTTGCATCAAGAACCCCACTGGGGAGGAGCCAGGAACCAGGAAGACAACGTGGTACAGGAACACCCACCACAGGAAGGAGAAGCACCATGCTCATATTACGGCGAAAAGCAGGGGAAAGCATCGTGCTCGCGGGAGTGATCGCCGTTTCGATCCTGGCGGTCTAAGGAGAACGCGTGAAAATTGGCATCAAGGCGCCTGCCAACGTCTCGATCATCCGCGAAGAACTGCTTCCCGGGCGCAAAGACCGCCAGGAGGAACAGAACGCCTCCCTCTGATCGGCCCCGATCCCTTCACCCGTCGTGCAAGAGTTGCCCGGTGAAAACCATCCCCAATAAGGGGGGTGGCGGTTCCCTACCCAGTTTTCACCGAGCACTAATCGTCATCCCGTTGTATTCCCCATCCCACGCACCTCAAGACCTCTCTGATCAGAGAGGTCTGGCCTGCTGGGTGCTCCAGATCGGCATGGGGGATACAACGGTTCCTGTTTCGCATGAGGCAGGAACAGCTCTGCCACAACGAAGAGGAAACAGAAACATCGTGCCGCGCACGAAAGGCGCAGAAGGTCTGTGCCCCCAAAGTCTGGTATCCCGCCTCCACTCAAGATGGTTCTCGCAGCTGACCATGCGGGGAATAACATATGCCTTTATGAGATACTGGTGACGTTGGTTGCCTGTATCAGCTCTTGCACATCGCTACACAATGAGATCCGCTTGTCTGCTCATAAGGAAGACTGGGCAGGAGGACGTAGGATAACTATACTGACAGGGGAGAAAACCCACCAGATTTTGCTATAAATCTGTACCGGGAACCACTTCAATCGCTTGCAATCAACCTCTGTATGTTGTAGACATACTCAGGGTGATATGCTTGAAGCTTGTCATCCATATTGTAACTTAGAAGTGTGCTGTATAATAGTGCCTCTCCCGACTATTTTCTAGCAATGCGACCTCGATCGTGACTCTCCAGGTAGCTCTGCTCAATGAGCAGTGGCCCTTTCCTGTTGCTCCCCACTGCGTTCCTTGAATGAATCCATTGCTGCTCAACTCCACGTTTTGAGTGCAACCGATGGAATGCGGACAGGACAATGATACGAGAAGCACGGTGAGTGTATTTCGTAGAAAATAAAGTATAGCAGACAAATGAAGAGATGTAGATGTGTAGATAAGACACCATATTTCGGATATGTTCACAAGATAAGATGTGAAATAAACATGGTAGTATTTTTAGATAGAAAAGTGTGAATGCATCCTGTATAATAGAGATGTTGCGGTGAAACATGTCATATGTATGTCCTACAGCCATCCAGCCACGTTTTTCCAGCAATAGGGGATCCCCTTTCACAGAGGATCCCTTGCTTTTACTCATATTAGAGGCATTTGGTCAAGCTCTATGGATAGATACGGTCACCAAGGCCTCACCTGTTTCCTTTCGCAAACAAGTGAGGCCTCACAGCAATAGTAGCAATGTTTCTTAACCAGGAGAGAGAAGCGATCACGTTGGATCTAGGGTTCTGATGAGCAACGCAAGTGGGTTATCTCTGGCAAACGGTTTTCCGAGCACCAGCATATCAGGATGCTAGTAGACGATCCATATTTCCGAAGTGGTCAGAAAAATGGTCGAGACCGTGCCCATATGCTCGGTCAGATACAATCACTCATAGAGTTCTCAACCGCTCATTTCTGATAAAACAGCGTCTATCACAAACAAGTATTGGGGATCGCTTGAGCGAGTTTGGAGCGCTTTATATATCACAGAAGCAAGTGCTCTACATGGTATGGAGTTTCCTATTCGAGGATCGAACGAAGGAGGCTTCTTATGGTGGCTTGCAAAAACCAACTCCCAATTATAATCATAGTATCTCAATCAACGGACGCATCAGCATTGAAGGCCATCTTTGTTATGTGATCTGCATGAATGAAAGTTATGCAGGAGACCCCCAGCGAAGATGCACCTCTCTCAGTACCTCTTAGACTTTCATAACTGAGAGATGTAAGTTGGAGCCGAACGCTTGCAAGATATCAGGCAACAGCTCGGCTCCAGCATGTTTAGCAGACGGACAGAGAGAGGTTGTCGACCTTTATTCATGCTCTCTGCTGGATGCATGATCAGAAGAGAGGCCCGTGGTCTGCAACATCCGCTCGGTGTTGTTGCTCATCATCCATCAATATAGCCTCACTTGAGCAGAAATTCCGCATACGCGACCGCTCGTGCCACGTAAGCAAAAAGCTCCTTCAGCTCCCACTAAAATCTGACGATACACATTTGGAGCTTTCCTCTTCCGTACGCAGAGGTAATTTTCCCCGGCAGTGAATCCAGAACGCAGGGGCTTGCTCACTACGGCCTGTCAGATAGATCTCACACTTCTGCGCATTCATTCAACGTCTGTGTTCTCAATCTTCAGCGGACACCTTTCCCGTGCATGCACCAAAGGGGTCATGCTTCCTGGAGATCGCTCATGTTAGGGGCATCTGGTCGGATACAAGATGTCCCTCTCTTCACTACCTCAGATGCCTTTGTCTCTTCTTGCGCTTGTAGCCGATGTGATCGTACGATTAGCAATGGCAAGAAAGTTGCACTGAGCACACGCTCCGTCACGCTTCCTATGATCCAATGTGATGGAGCGCCTCGTCCGTGGATCGCCATCGCGACCACATCACAGATCCAATTCAGCTTTCACAATCTGATCTTCTGGCGAATACTGAAGGCGAAATCCCAGGTTCGTACATATGTGCTGCATCCCCTGGTTTTCGATCAGAATATCACCAGTGAGGCGCTGGAGCTGTTCGTCGCGACCCACTTGAATCAGGCGTCGCAGCAATTCCATTCCCAGTCCTTTCCGCTGGAATTGGTCGGCCACAAGAAGCGCGAACTCGGCCTCATGAGCATCGCGCGACTTAATGAGGCGACCTACCCCCATAATCTCCTCCTGTCCCGTCTGAGCATCATGGTAGCTGGCAACCAGCGCCATCTGCCGGTCATAGTCAATAAAACAGATGCCGATTAACCGTTCGTGGGCAATCCTCTGACTGAGTCCGAGCATATGCAACCAGCGGAAGTAGACACTACGATCTGAAAGCGTCCGGTGAAAACGCACCATGAGCGGCTCGTCTTCTGGTCGGATAGGACGAAGGGTGATCTGGGTCCCATCACGCATCTGCCATGGGAACACATATTGTCGCGGATAGGGACGGATCGCCAGCCGGGGAAGCTCATCCTCGCGTATCCC
>JAFMRP010000637.1 GCA_017354095.1 Ktedonobacteraceae bacterium | reverse complement strand
GCTGAGCATTTTTGGCTTTCATGGGCCGGCCTGGCTGACCGATCCTATCTGGGCCATGCCGGGTATTATCATGCTGAGTGTCTGGAAATCCTTTGGCTACAACATGGTTCTCTTCCTGGCCGGTCTCCAGGGCATCCCTCAGAACCTCTATGAGGCGGCGGCAATCGACGGGGCCAATCGCTGGCAGCGTTTTCGCCACGTGACCATTCCTCTGCTTTCGCCGGTCACATTCTTTGTGGTGGTTATCTCCACCATTGGCTCGTTCCAGGTGTTTGACCAGGCTCTTGTCATGACCCAGGGTGGGCCGGGGACCGCGACGACGACGCTGGTGCTCTATATCTATCAGGTCGGGTTCCAATCGTACCACATGGGCTATGCATCAGCTATTGCATGGGTACTCTTCGCGATTGTGTTTGTTTTTACCTTGATTCAGTTCTGGTTCCAGAGACGTCTAGTGACATACGAATAAAGAGGGTTGTTATGGGCATAAGCGTGAATACAAACCTGTCAGATACACAGCGCAAATCTTTTGCGGGCAAAAGGAGACGCGAGCTTGTGATAGCCGCTGGCTCCTATACATTGCTGGCGCTATTAGCGTTTTTGACCTTGATACCGATCATCTGGATGATCCTCTCGTCATTTAAGTCGCAGAATGAGGTCTTACACTTCCCTCCCTCGTGGTTACCGGAGGTCTGGCATCCTGACAATTACGTTCAGGCCATCAATTTCGCGCCCTTTGGGCAGTATCTCCTCAATACACTGCTGATCGCTATATCGGTGACGGTTATTGTGGTACTCACCTCTGCGATGGCGGCCTATGCCTTCGCGCGCCTGCGTTTCAGGGGGCGGGATCTGCTCTTTCTGGTCTATCTCAGCACGCTGATGGTGCCGGGGCAGGTCACCATCATCCCCTTATTTATTCTGATGCGCGACCTTGGCTGGATCGATAGCTACCAGGGCCTGATCATTCCCCAGGCATTCAGCGCTTTTGGGACGTTTCTGCTGAGGCAGTTTTTCCTGACCATTCCTTATGAACTGGAGGATGCCGCGCGCATCGATGGTGCATCGCGTTTCCGCTGCTTTTTCCAGATTGTCGCGCCCCTGGCGGGACCGGCGCTGGCGACACTGGCGGTGTTCAGTTTCCTTTTCCAGTGGAACAATCTGCTCTGGCCCCTTATTATGTCCAACAGTGACGCTACCTTCCCCATTGCCGTTGGTTTGCGCAACTTCCAGGGACAGTTCGCCAACGTCTGGAATCTGCTCATGGCTGCAGCGACGATGGCAACCATACCGGTCATCGCGGTCTATATGTTTACCCAGCGCTGGTTTGTCAAAGGGATTGTCATTTCGGGCTTTGGTGGTCGTTAGCCGGGGCTGTCATACGGGCTTTTGCTCGGACCTGACGATGGGCAGGGTAAACCAGAAGGTTGTTCCATGATGCAGATCGCTCTCAACGCCGACGTGGCCATGATGGCGTTCAATCAGAGCCTGGCACAGGTAGAAGCTTAAGCCCAGGCTGAGATCCAGTTCATGTTGTATGGCGCTCCCTTTGCCGCGATAGAAGCGTTCCCAGAGGCGTGCCTGCTCTTCTATGGGGATGCCCGGTCCTTCGTCATGAACCGAGATACGCACGATGGCATCCTCGATCCGCACCTGCACCGTTACGGGTTGTTCCGCGGGAGAATGGGCGAGGGCATTCACCAGGTAGATATCGAGCACCTGATTGATTCGTTCGGCATCTACGATGATGGGGATCGTGTCATCATCTGGCAGCGGTGGGATCTCCAGAACGATAGGATGCTCAGGCGCGGATGGCTGTAGCCTGGCCCTGGCTGCTCTGAGCAGGGTGAGGAGGTTATTGTGTTTGAGATACAGGGTAAGGGTATCAGCCTGGATTCGCGCATCATCAACCATATCCTGGATCATGCGCTCCTGAAGCCGGGCGCTCTCAACGGCGGACGCCAGGGGTTCCTGAGCTTGCATAATGCGTTCGCGCACCTGGCTGGACTGCTCCTTGACCTGGCGTTTCAGGGTTTCCAAACGGCGTTGTGCTAATTGCAGGTTGCCCATGATTCCCGTCAAAGGGGTGCGCAGTTCGTGGCTGGCCAGGGTCAGGAATTCATTGCTCAAGCGATTTATTTCATGCAGTGTGAGCGCTCTGGCCTGTTCTCCCGCCTGTTCACACAGGCAGGAGAGACACTGGACGACCAGCACAGCCTGCGCGGCGACAGCTTTTACGAGGTCAATCTCCTCCTGGGTATAGCTACTGTCCCGGCCTGCCTTGAAGATGATGAGCGCGCCATGCAGTTGCTGCTCCAGAAACAGTGGGATCAGCAGGAGATTCGCGGCGCCAATATCATCAGGGAAGCCCTGGGGGATGCGCATGTGATCCGTTGAGAGAATTACCTCTTGATTGGCATGGAGGCGTTCGTAAACTTCCCAGTCAACAAAGTCGGGATAGACAAAGCGTCCTCTTAGATTCCGGCGGTGCTGCTCTTCCTCAGGGGTGAAGCCGCTGCCTACAACATAATGGTAAGAGTAAGCGTAAGATTCAACCGTTATCAGGCTCACCCGCCAGCAGTCGAGAACCTGGCGAACGACGTCCACAAGCTGCTGAGCCACAAAGAGCACGGGAGGTGACAGAAGAAGCATAGTTTCAGGCAGTGTGAAATGAATATGCTCGGGGATCTGCGTGATGGCTGTGTTCAAGGCCTGCACTGCTTCATGGACATGCTGGAGGTGGAGGGCTTTCCGATAGAAGGAGGAAACCTTATGGAAAACAAAGATTGTGCCGATCGATTGCTGCTGTTCATCCAATAGAGGTGAGGAGAGCAGGTGAAGACAGGTTTCCCAGCCGGAAGGCGTGCCGAGAATGATCATTTGTCCGCGCTCGTCAGGTGTCGCGGCTTCATCAGGAGGGGTGAGCCATGACTCGGGGGAGATGGGGTGTTGTTGCTCGCTGCGTAATTGATAGTGTTGAAAAAACTCCTGGAACGGTCTGCCTTGCCAGCGAGATTCAGAGGGCACGTCAAAGAGTTTGAGGGCCGCGGCATTGACGCGCAGAATTTTTCCTGCCCGGTCACAGACCAGTATGCTTACCGGCAGTGATGCGAAGATACCTTCGATCTGATGGAGCAAGCCGAGGCAGGTTTCCTCTGCTTGCTGTTTTGTGATTTCTTGTTGCGAGAGTGGTGTAGAGATTTCTGGAGGTATCACCTCTGGTTTTCGTCGCACTCTTTTCAGGTAATACTGTGTAGCGTGCCGCGCGCCTTTAGGCATCTCGTTCTACCCCTTCATCCATCCTTGAAGAATGCTCAAACGTTCCGTAGAGATGTTAAGAAATGCTGATACAACAAAGATATTGTATCTGTTGTGGAGAAGGGATCGCAATCTCATCCCTCGCCAAAGGCAAGGTTTTATGAAAGTGAGCGGGGATATATGCCGAGTTGAAAAAAGTTGTGCAAAAACCCGGCACAACCCGGCACAGCGGCCTGCAGAGCCGATCCAACCCATCACAGATCCGACACAAACCCGGCACAACTATACACACCCTTAGTATTCCGACCCTCAGCGCTGACCTCTTGTCCAGACGGCCAACAACGGGCCTCTTGTCCAGGCTCCCAACGCTGCTGACGCAGCTACGAACTGCGTTCGTCAGGGGGCCTGTAAGGAATCTGGCGCGTCTGGCCGCGCCCAGTGCAAACACACGAGACGTCTTCGGGAAGAGAGTCATGGGCACGAAGGGCAACCTCAAGGGCCCATCCCGGCCTCTCTCCACCCCTTGCCCCTATAGAGACGGGGCATGCTTTCCCGAGCAGGTGTCGTGGTTCTGCACCAGGCTATCTGCAAGGAAACTGGCGCAGCTGGCCTTCGGCCCAGAGGGTTTGTGGCGGAGGGAAAATTTGGGAATCGATGTAAAAACCCGACATACCCGACATGGCCGCTTCCCAGGCCGATTCAACCCGACATGAACCCGACATAGACCCGACATACCCGGCATAGCCGCTCTAGATGGGGATTTAGAGCTTCGCGGCTCACGGGAAGGCGATTGAAGGCCTGTGGTGTGGTTTTATATATTGATGATTGCAAATATTATATGAGAAGTGAGCACAATGGGTTATTTCCTGTGAATGCC
>JAFMRP010000636.1 GCA_017354095.1 Ktedonobacteraceae bacterium | reverse complement strand
CCTTTGAGCAGATAGCCACGCGCGCCGGCCTGCAGGGCAGCAAAAACGGAGTCGTCGTCCTCGAACATCGTCAGCACGAGGATGCTGATATGCGGGCTGGTAGCCAGGATGGCGTGCGTTGCTTCGATGCCGTTGCCATCAGGCATGTGCAGATCCATCAGAATCACATCGGGCTGCAGCTCCGCGGCCCTGGCTCTGGCCTCCCGACCTGTAGCGGCCTCACCAACTGCTTCGATATCGACTTCTGAACGCAACAGAGCGCGCAGACCTTCGCGAAAGGGAGCGTGGTCATCGGCAATCAGTACGCGAATTGGTTCCATACGCAAATTACTCCTGGCATTGCTTTTTTATGCTTGCCGCCTCCATTTGCGACGTAGCACAGGGGAAGATCGCACATATACATGTTCCACCAGCCGGTAACGTTTCCACACGCAGCGAGCCGCCCAGTTCCGCTGTTCGCTCATACATAGAGCGCATGCCCACACCCTGGTGGAGTTCGGTGGGTAGACCGCGCCCATCGTCGCGGATCTCCAGGCGTAGAGCATCATCGCAGGTCAGCTGGACCAGGCACGAACGTGCCTGAGCGTGACGAACAATGTTGGTAAGCGACTCCTGAATGATGCGGTAGACAGCGACTTCAACTGCCGCAGACAATGATGGCAGGCACGGCGGTACTTCGAGACTGACGCGCAGCCCGCTGTGTTCGTAGTGTACAATCTGAGCACGAACAGCGGCGACCAGGCCAAGATCGTCAAGCGTGGGAGGGCGCAGGTTGTAGACCAAGCGGCGAATATCGCCAATAGCGGTCTGGGCCTGCTGAATCAGGTTCGCCAGAAGGGCTTTAGCCTGAACTGGTTCCGTCGCGATGGCATCGCGAGCTGCCTCCGCCTGGAGCGCGATGGTGGCAAGCGCAGGACCAAGTCCATCATGCAGATCACGGCGCAGGCGGCGGCGTTCCTCTTCGCGAGCCGTAACGAGCTGAGTGCGCGACTGCTGCAAATCGCTGGTAAGGCGTACGGCATGAGCGGCAATGCCAGCCTGACGGGCCAGATCATTTAGCAACTGGCGATCCGTCGATGAGAACGGCTCGGACAGGCTGCGTGGAGCGAGAAGGAGTTCGCCAATCTGCTCACGTTGATAGGTCAGCGGCAGAGAAATGGGCTTTTCTACTTCTTTGCCATAGGAGGCCGCGATGACCAGCTGGCCTTCTTTATTGAGGATAATCGCGGCGTAGGGGAGCTTCAGAGCCTGGGCCACTGTATCCACAATTGTTGGCAGGACTGTCTCGGGGGCCAGGGTCGTCTCCAGGCGCTGGCCCAGACGCGAAATGACCTGGTAAGGTTCGTCGCGATCTCCGTACATCAGACGGTTGACGGCCCGCTGCAGGTGCTCGCGCAGTGGTTGGACGAGCACCGCGATCAGGCCGGTTGCTGGCAGCGAGATGAGCAGGTTACCGTTGACTTGCAACAGCGTGCTCAACCCGACAACCACGAGCATATAGAAAAGAACCACACAGACTGTGAGTGAGCCATAGACGAGCGTGCGATTGATAATGACATCGATATCCCACAGGCGAGAGCGCAGAATAGCAATACCGATAGAGAGCGGGATAAACGAGAGAAACACATAGAGCATACTGCTCATAATCAGATTGGGGATAACCGTCTGGGAAGCGAGTGGTGACAAAATGATGAGGGCCAGGAAACCCAGCAGTGCCAGGGAGAGGCCATAGACCACCCACTTCGTTTGCCGGCGCTGCTCAAAGGTGGAGATGTGGCGATAGCGATACACCTGCGTAACAACCATGCTGAGAAGCAGGCCGGTAAAGATGATAAAATCGAGTCCAGCGTTGGTGAGAATTGCGCCCAGAACCAGGTTTTTGATTCCCCAGTAGATGACCCAGGCCAGCGCGAACCAGCGTATCCAGCGCGGGGTGAACCGCCCCGTAGGGAACGAATAGAAAAAGAGGCCAATGGCACAATTGCCGAAGAACGCCATGACGAGAGACAGGACAGAGAGCCAGGGAGAAAGGGATGGTTCGGGATTAAAGCCCCGAAAGGCCGCGCCAAACGTTACCAGGGCCAGTGAGCCCAAAAGTGCCATCCTGTCGTCTGATCTGCGCCAGAAGATCGCTGCGCCAACCGCAACGTAGACAACCTCCAGAAAGATTGACAGCCCGACGGCCAGAGCGGCATAGAAATCGAGGGAGAGCCCCAGATGTTGTAGTTCACGCACCTGGTCCAGCGTGAGACGGCTATTGTCACCACAATCGGCAGAGGTGCAGATGAGATGAGCGTCCGCGAAAATGAAAGGAATACCGATAATGAAGAGGCTCACAGCCAGCACCAGCACGAGCGCCCAGATCGCGCGCGCAAAGACCAGCCACTTTCCTCGCAGGTGTGTTACTGCCTGATTCTGTGTCTGCTGATGTGTCTGATCCTGATCCATGCTGCGCTCCTGCTTTTCGTTGAAAACGGCGACAAACGCCGTTTTTTGCGCTTCTATTGTACCCGAAGACCGAGCAAGCGCCAGTGACTACTCATGCATGCCGGGCTTGTTCTCTGGCGTGACTTTGCAGAGCCATAGGGAGATGTGTTCGGGCTGCATTGTATTCTCAATCACCGCCAGCAACTGCTCATGTAACTGGTCTAGATTGACCTCGCTGCGCAGGGTAGCGCTGAACGCCTCTAATGTCCTGGCTGTATTGTACTTGCTGCGATAGAAGCGGCGATCGATGATGGCCTGGATGCGATGTCGTAAGGGTTGGAAGAGAACGGCGATGAGCAGCGTAGAGCTGACGAGGGCAAAATTGTTCGCACCGGTAAAACTTCTTAAAAGCAGCTGCAGAGCAAAAACGCTTCCGGCATAGCTCAGCGCCAGCGCGGCGGTCAATATACTATAAACCAGAGCGCGGTTGATGATAATGTCGATATCCCACAGGCGAGAGCGCAGAATGGCGATACCAATGGAGAGCGGGATAAAAAGCAGGAAAAGATCCAGGAGCGTATTAGAAATCATGTTTCCGAGAGAACCCACGAGGATAGTGGGTAAAAGCTGCAGGCCCGTGAAAAGCGTGGCAGCGAATCCGATAATGGCTGCCGCCATCCCAGAGACCACCCATTTCGTCTGCTGGCGCCGCGTGTGGTTAGAGACGCGTCGATAGCGGTAGATCTGCGCGGCTACCAGGCTTGCCAGCAAGACGAAAAACAAAAGTGTATAGAGCACAACATACGGGCCCTGGGAATCGGATAAGTTCTGAGAAGAAGAAAAAAAGGTATCAGTGCATTCATAGAATATCCAGAGAGGGAGAAGCCAGAACATCCAGCGAGGAACAAAGCGTCCATCAGGAAAGATATAAAAGAAAAAAGCAAGGCCCGTTCCGCTTAGAAAGCGAATACATTGAACGGGCAGCCACCAGGACGATGGTAGAATCGGCAGAACGAGATCTTCCGCGAACCCTATCGAGAAGAGCACAAGTGTGAGAGAGGCAAAGAAAGCCACGCGTTCGCCCGATGTATACCAGAAGATAAGGCCTCCAACAATACACCAGATGACAACAAAGATCGCCTTGCTTACCACAAGGTAGGTGGCATAGAAATCGACGGAGATGCCCAGCGTATAAAGCTCACGCGCACTGCTGGGGGTGAGCAAATCCTGAGAAGCGCCAGTAACTCCTGTATGAACGATTGTATGCAAAGCTGTAAAGTACATCAGCATACTGGCGGCAAAGATGATGAGTGCGGCTATGACCACGGCGATCCATACACCTCTAGCCAGCAGGAGAACGCTTCCCTGCAGACGAGGGATAGTTGTATCTGATTGCTGAGAACGAGCGGCCTGATGCGGTAAGAGTTGCTGTATGTTCATGCTCTTGCTCCTGAAAGAAAGGCCTGTTAGCTATTCACCGGTTTCTACAATAGGATGGACAAGGGGCACGTCGCCCGCTTGTCCACACTCTGCGCATCTCGCACTCAGGCGCGCACGCTGGTTGGCGGAACAGAGCTGCTCGCTATAGCCGTAGCCGCCTGTTTCGGCCACAGGCCGGCAGTCAACCAGAGAAGCCCGAACAGGAAGATCACGGTACCTACATCGCTAATGGGCCCCGGGAAGAAGTTACCGGCGAAACTGACCAGCGCACCG
>JAFMRP010000635.1 GCA_017354095.1 Ktedonobacteraceae bacterium | reverse complement strand
TCTCCTCCCCAGTCGTCGGGTATGTTTCCCTCCATCTTCGCAATCAAGCCACCCACTCCT
Organism: Ktedonobacteraceae bacterium; assembly: GCA_017354095.1. Taxonomy (GTDB): domain Bacteria; phylum Chloroflexota; class Ktedonobacteria; order Ktedonobacterales; family Ktedonobacteraceae; genus Bu33. The sequence goes on along the minus strand of JAFMRP010000635.1, from coordinate 4,086 downwards.
GCCACAACGGCCCCGCGCCCCGCCGCAGCGATGATCGCCGCAGCCGCATCCGCGCTCAGGAGCTCTATCCCTTCCATCCCTGCAACTGCCAGAACCAGGCCTCCTGGAGGGAAGAACATCGCCATCAATCCAAGCAGCAACATCGTGAGTAACAGGGCGTTTCCGAGTGCATCCAGGACATGGTAGCTTGAGATGGCCCTGTCAGTGGGTCCATTCCCCTGGAGGAAGCTGGCAACCGTTCCAGCGGCCATGAGCAGCGCGCCGAATGCCATCAAGATGCTAAAGAAGTGTATCGTGATAATTTGCCCGTTGAAGCGCTTCAGCACCTGTGGCAGCTGGCGTATGCTGAGTGCCAGGCGCACAATCTGCCAGATCACCGAGACTCCGAGCAGCAGCATGAGGAATAGGAAAACGACCTGGTTTTCCAGTAATTTTTGCACCCATGCGAAGGGTGGGAAGCTCCCGATGATAAAGTAGAGTATTAGCGGCAGAGACAGCAGTAATAAGAAGGCCCGCTGCAGCGTCAATTTTTTCAGCAGCCAGCTCTTGAGCATACCAGCGGAGGACTTCCCGTGCCGGCTGAAAAAAGCGATGAAGGCCGGAGGCGCGATGGGCTGATTGCGCTCCAGGACGATACGTGTTGCCACCAACTGGTTATACATCGTGCGCAGCGGCTCTTCGTGGGGGGCAAGTGCTTTGTGCAGGGCAAAGGCGCGTCGCTGCAGCACAAACGACCAGAGCCGTATGGTGGACCAGGGTTTACTGCCCAGCTTCAGCGCTACTTCGAGCAGGCCAAATGCACCCTGTCGTTCGGCCGGGAAGTACACGGCCGGCACGTCCCTCAGGGCGGCCCGCATGGCGCGGCGATCGAGCCAGATTGCAACTCCGAGCGCAACCAGTGGGTAGAGCCACATACCTTTGTCTAAGAAGCCAAAAAACGCAGTGAGTATCTTAAAATTGAGATTGTCCGATGCTACGGTTTCTGGTGTGTTGTAGGCCGCGTGATCCAGGCTCACCAGGAGGATCAATAGCAGCGTGGCCCATTTCCAGGGCTGGCGCTGGCGCAGCACAATACCGATCCCCAGGCCAGCCAGAGCGCTCCATGCCAGGTGCATGTTCGTCACGACCATATTGTCTTGCATGTCGAGTATGGAGATGTTACCGGCGCCTTCCGGTATCCAGGAGAGCAGGCTTTTCCCAATATCGGGGATAGCAATGGCACTAAAAATCCCACCAGGCACAATCCAGACTCCATTGTCCGTCGAGATGGCCTTGCCGGCGACGTCGCTGAAGCGCAGGAGATTCTCGGCCATGCCAAAGCCGGAGCCGAGTGCCAGGCAGATGATCACGATATCTGTGATCCCCAGTTGCCGTCTCACCCAGGGAATCATGCAGGCGAGCACAAGAGGCAGGGGTTTGATAATTTCTTCGATGAAGGGATCGAGCGAGTAAGCAGCTACACCCACTACATCGAAGAGTGATTGATGTGTGATGAGTGCGAAAAGTCGTGTCCAGCCAAATTGTAACAGGAGTGCGGCCGGAGCGCTCACCGTGATACCGGCGAGAAAGGCCACCAGCGCCAGGCGCCAGCGAACCGTGCGTGCCGGTGAGGCGACCACTAATGATTGAAACACCCCGTAGAGGTGTGCAGTGAACATAGCCAGAACCATATGCTTACCTCATAGCCGATGTATAGGCGCGGCGCATTGTGCTTATAGACGATTTTTATCAGGTGATTGTTGATTATGCACCACATACAGAAAAGATATCATTTCTTTTATATGCCACATTTTTAGCAGAAAGGCAATGGAATAGTTCACAATAACATAGCCCGGCAATTTTGCCGGGCTAGAGGCAAACGTCTTTGCCGTACAAATGCGTTTCCACTTTTCCATTTTCTTCCGATAGGCGATGTGTAAGTAGAGCAAACCCACCTGGGGTGTCCCAAAAACGTCCCGGAGAAATTGGGACATTTTCGAGGACACATTCAGAAGACGGTGGGACATTTGCTCTGCTACAGTTGCATATATGAAGTGGCTTCAACCACCTATCAAAAGCAACGATACCCTTGACTCAAAGGAGAAAATGGCTCATGTCATCGACCACCTCGTACCGTTTGAGCGGGTTAGCCCTGCTCATTGGAAGCATTCTTTCGATTGTCTACTACCTTTCTGGAGCGTTCGTCAATGGGAATGACCTCGCCTCAATCACCAGTCCGCTGATCATGATCGGCAGCGTCATTGGGTTTCTCGGGTCGGCCCTCGTCCTTCTTGGACTCCCAGGAATATATGCTCACCAGGCCAAACGAGCAGGTATCCTGGGGTTGCTCGGCTTCCTGTTCATCTGGTATGTTACGCTCTTTCAGGGTGTCATCATCCCTTTCAGCAATGTGACGATCATTTCACAGATGACCGCTCATATCGTGCCGTCTTCCCTGGCGGTGGCAACTACTCCCCCGCCTGCGTGGACCCCTTTTACCCTCGTGAGCATGGGAAGTGAGGTCCTGGGTATTCTCCTGTTGGCTCTCGCAACCCTGCGCGCCCGGATCTTCCCGCGCTGGACTGGCTGGCTCCTCATCGCCACGCTGGTCCTGGGCGTGGTGAGTTTCGTCCCGTTCTTCCCTGAAGCTCTCTCCAGCCTGGTCGCCATCATCGCGAGCGTGGCAGTTGCCGGCTTCGGGTATGCCTTGCTCCTGCCAGAACGACAGGAAACGAGGACGCCTGTCCCAGCAAATGCAAAAACAGAGGCACGTGTCTGAGCAGGCTGCCCTCTCTCTGAAAGGATCGGGAATGCCTGTACGCCTAAAGCCACGCTCCGCTTGCGCTCTTGTAGAGGCGTTCCCTTTTCAGATAGAATAGCCATTCAGAAATGAGAAGATGTCAACGTTTTGAGAAGCAGAAATGCCAGCAAAAAAGGGGAGGCTTTTATGGCAGGCGCCAGAAACCGGGCAAAAATGGAACAAAAGAACGCGATTGGAGCGCCGAGCGCTCCAATCAGGCAGACGCGCTTGTCTGGCTCCTGGCTCCTCATTGCTCGTGCCGTGTGGCTGGTGCTGGTTGTCTCCAGCCTGGGACTCTTTGTTGCGGGGCTGCCGCTGTATTACCAGCACCTTCAAAGGCCGTGCATTGATGCCCTGACGTGTAACGTTGCCGGAGCACTGACGACACATGGTCTGCGGGCGCTTGTTGTGTTTGGTCTCTCCGTGAGTGCATACGCCGCGTTAAACACCATTTTCTGGGCGAGTATTGTCGTGATATGGAGTGGGATTGGCTTCCTCCTCTTCTGGCGCAGGTCTGACGAGTGGTTTCCCCTGCTGGCAGCCTTTGCGCTTGTCATCTTCAATATCACCTACCCAGGACTCTTCACCTCGGTCTTATCCATCGCCTATCCAGCTCTTGATCTGCCTGTTACGCTCATGAGCTTACTTGGACAAATCTCCATCGCCTTACTCTTTCTGCTCTTTCCCAACGGACGACTGGTCCCGCGCTGGACAGGACTGATCGTCCCACTGATCATCATCCAGGCTGTCTCGTTAGTTGCTCCCCCTATCTTCCCTGTCAGTCAGTCTCGTTGGCCAACATGGATCAATGGTCTGCTTTCTCTTGCTATCTATGGCACGATTATTTTTTCGCAGATCCACCGCTATATTCGTGTCTCCAATCGTGCGGAGCGCCAGCAAACGAAGTGGGTAGCTTTTGCTATTACCACGGTGGCTCTGGGATTTCTTGTCCTGGGCCTCCTTTTCACCGTCTTGTTTCCACAGTTCAATCAGCCAGATACCCCCTATACGCTGATTACGCTCGTCTATCCCCTCCTTTTGCTCCTGCTCCCTGTCTCTGCCGGTGTCGCTATCTTACGCTACCGGTTGTGGGACATCGACATCATCATCAAGCGCACGCTGGTCTATGGTCTGCTCACGACGTTCGTTGTTGGCTTTTATGTCCTTGCGGTCGGCTACCTGGGAGTCATCTTTCGCACGAATGGAAACCTGCTTATTTCGCTCATCGCCACGGGTATCGTCGCTGTGGTTTTTCAACCGCTGCGCGCTTTCCTGCAGCGCGCGGTCAATCGGCTGCTCTATGGTCT
>JAFMRP010000634.1 GCA_017354095.1 Ktedonobacteraceae bacterium | reverse complement strand
GCGTGGGATCGGTGCTGGTGATCTGCTGCTGCGGTGTGGGAGTAGTCCCCGCGTCCGGTGTCACGATCGATGAGGGCACTATATCGATATTATTCGATGTCTGGGTCGCGCTGGGAGTGGGCGCAAAGTTCATGACGCCGCCACTACAGGCGGCTAACATGATGAGAAAAAGGAAAAGGGGGGATAAGATCGATAATTGATAACATCTTTTCACGGTAATACCTCAATGATATAAATTGCCCTACTTACCATGTGCAGGGCAAAGCCGGGGTGTTCCAGAAATGGGCGCGATATAGGAAAAGTAGATAACTGGCGCCCCTCTATCATATATAGATGTTCCTATTTATAAGGTCGTTTGGGGAGCCAAATAGTAACAAATAATAGGTCTTTCGCCAGTGATAACCGTGACTTCCGACACAGTGCCGAATTGTGTCTTTCCATACTCCCTCTTTCCAGCCGTCTTCCTCTAATATTATGTTTAGTTTTAAGGAAGGAGCCTATTCATGGCATCTACACAACCTGGTGAACGTATCACCTTACGCAAGCTTATATGGGTTGGACCGCTAACGCTGATTGCTACAGTTATCGCCAACCTCGTAATACGTACTGTCGCCGTCTTGATCTTTGGGGTTCCCGAGACTTTTCAATTCTTGCAGGCGCCCTCTGTCATCGGCAGTACCATTGTTTTTTTGCTCGCGGCCCTGCTCGTCTTCGGGCTGGTCAATCGCTTTGCGCGACGGCCCATCCGGTTCTATCGCATTCTGGCACTGGTCCTCCTGTGCATCTCATTTCTGACGCCCATCATGGCGCTGACAGGACAGATCCCTGCCCCGGGTATGAATCTGTCCATTTTCTGGACCATGATTGTGATGCATGGTGTTTCCGCCATCGTCATTGTTGGCCTGCTGACCACGCTGGCACGCGAGCAAGCATAAAACTAAAGATGCAGGAGGGCTGACGCCCTCCTGCACCTCCCGCAAGGAAAAAGGCCGGGCCTGTTACGACCCGGCCTTCACGGAGGAGGAAGAGTGAGTTGAGTTTAGTAGATGATTACGGTGGTACCTATGGGGGCCCACTGGTAGAGCCAGGCCGCGTTCGCCAGCGTCATGGTGACGCAGCCGTGCGTGCCGGTCTCGGTGCCCCCACCGGGGACGGAATGTGGCACGTTGGAGCCCGGCCCGAAGGCGTAGCGCCACGTGGCATCGTGCAGGAAGAAGCCCCCTTCCTTGAACTCCATAGCATAGTTAATGTGGGTGGGCGGATAGTAGTAAGGGGAGCCTTCCGGCCAGGGCGAATAGAAGGTGGTCGGGCTCTGCTTCACAAAGATGTGATAGGTACCCGCTGGCGTTGGCAGTTCTGGCCGTCCCGTCGCCACCAGCGCGGAGAATACGATCTGGCCGTTGTTATACGCGTACAGTTTTTGCTGTGCCAGGCTGACCTTGATTACCTTGCCAGGCAGGTTCGTGCCGCCACCATCAATGACCGGCTTCTGCGTCGTCACCAGCCCGCCATAGACATACTGAGGGCTGCTACCCTTGCCTGAAAGCCGGTACCAGATTGAACCGTTGCCCAGCGCCTGACCTTCCGCCTTACCATAGACGGTGACCTGCGCAGCTGGCGCCAGGGTGCGCAGCAGCGTTCCCGCCGTATCGGGAATGTTGCGTACATTGCTCCAGCCGGTGGCATACATAGTTGTGGGCGCGCTATTCCAGATCACCGTGACCGTCCGCGTCGGCACAGGCGTGGGCGTCGGACCGGTCTTCGTTATCTGCTGCTGCGGTGTGGGCGAAGGCGTGGGCGTAGCCGCAGGAGTGGTCGGGCTCGGCGTCACAGCCGGCGATGACGTTTTATCGATATTATTCGATGTTGGCGTCGCGGTGGGGGCCGGAGCGGAGTTTGCGGTCCCACTGCTGCAGGCAGTTAACATGATCGATAGAATAAGAAAAAGTACGAGAGTGGAAAAGATCGACAATTTTTGATGTTTTTTCATAGCGATATAACCTCAATAGAGAAATGGTTCTATTTACAATAATGCCGAACAAACCTCAGGTGTTTCGAATGAAACGGTTCAGATAATGACCTCATCTATAAAGTCGTTCGCCGAGCTGAAATGTAACAAAAAAAGTGGCGTTTCCGCGCCACTTTTTTGTGTTTGTGAAAAGGTTAACAATTATTTACGCATTGATCATCTCTTTGACCAGTACAGCGCCCGCGATTGAGCCATCGGCATTGCTATTGGAGAACAGCGCCAGGATGCCTTCCTGCGAACCACCCTTGAAGGTCGATTTATAGCTAACACTGACCGTGAAGTTAGCCTGCCCATTGCCCGGTTTGACATTGTTGACGAGAGCCTGGCCAATCGTCGTATAGGTATGATCGATCACAACAACCTTGCCGATTACCCCTTCGAACGCGTTGCCCTTGCCCTCAACGCCCGCCGGACTGGTCAGCCGGTCAAACTGCTGCGGCGTGGTAATCGCCATCCCGTCGCTCTCGACGGCGGTCGTGACCCAGATACCGCCATTGGTGTTGCCCTCCAGACGGCTGAGCGTGATCTTGACTTTGCCGCCGCCCGGAGTGGTATGCCTGACCTCGACCACGGCATCAGCATCGCTCTTGCCACCGCCACTCACCACGTTGGTCTGTACGTTCGTGCCCCACTGCAGCAGCCGGTCAGTCAGCCGCGTCGAGACCTGTTTGACGTCCAGCATCCAGCCGTCCTGGCCCTGGTTGACCTGTGCCTGGGCGTTCTCAGCCTCGAAGCGTGTCAACTGGGGGAAGAGGCCTGGAAACGCCACCGGCACCAGCGTGCCCACGCCATCTGACCACTTGAACTCGCGATAGAGGTCAAGCGTAAAGCCGGAATTGCTCTGCCCCTTATTAACATGCGATTCCCGGTCCACCTCGCCGGTCAGCACGGTGTTGTAGCCACTGATCTTCGCGGTGCCTTTGTAGAGGCCGAGCAGTTGAAAGAGCTTCTGAGGCGCTGGATCGGTGATCTTGCTATAGACATAGACATCGAGCGTATCACCGCTCCCCTGGCTGCGCACCAGCACCAGGGCCTGCAAGCTGTTGTTCCCTACCAGGTTGGCGCAGGTGACGCTCTCAACCTTGCTGACGTTCGGCTGTGTGGGAACGATACTATCCCAGTGGGCGGGATCGCTGGCGGTCACCGGGCAATTCTGTTTGCCCAGCTGTACACCGGCAGTCGGCGTCGGCGTCGGGTTATTGCCAGAACCGGACGGCGTGCTGGTGGCGGTGGAATTGCCATTCGTACCTCCCGTACAGGCCGAGAGAGTCAGAATCAGCAGAAGGAACCATGCGGTATGAAGAAGTGAATGAAACCTGGACTTGTATGTTTTTTCCATACAGAGCCTCCCACCGGTCGCCTGGACCGAGCCTCTATTTCTGGTGTCAGCGTCTCCACATAGCCCATCTGAACAGTCGTTGACGCGAGGCACAAAATGCTACAGGTATAAATTATGATATTTACCTGCAAATAGCAAATCCGCGACTTATTTTATAGCCCTATTGCGAAGCGCTTTGCCTATCAAACCTCCGAGCGCGCCAAAGCCAGCGCCCGAGCTTACGGAGAGAAGAAGATAGATAACACCGGAGATGAGAAAGATAGATATATATGCAATAGAGGAAAAGGCATAATTATGCTCGATGGCGGGCCTCAGAAGAAAAAATACCACCAGCGCACCCAGGAGATAGCCAGGGTTCACCCAGAAACTGGCACGCACGCCTGTGCCTGTCCTGCCGGTACGCCAGGACGCAAAGAGGCCAGCCAGCAGAGAGCAAATCCATTGGGTGAAAAGAGGAAGACCCCAGAGAATCAGCATGAGAAGAAACATGTTGAGGTAAGGCGGAACCTGAGCCAACAAGATGCCCAGGACCACAAATCCAGCTCCAGGGATCAGACCAAAGATCGATCCAAACAGGAATGCAGGGCCTCCAGAACGGGTGGAAACCTCAGGCGACCCGGCGAAATGGTCCTGCGGTGCAGAAGAAGGCATCAGAGCCGAATCTGGCGGTGGTGAAGAAGGTTTTCCCGACATTGGAGAAGGCTGCTGTCCCATTGACACGATCCTTTCGTTCTGCGTACGTTTCAAAAAAAGCGAGATGCGCTGTTCAGGAATAGATAG
>JAFMRP010000633.1 GCA_017354095.1 Ktedonobacteraceae bacterium | reverse complement strand
ATACCCTGCCGGATAGCTTCCAGAGCCAGGGCAGGGTTATAGTGAATATCCGCTACCAGAGGGATATGGATACGTTTTTTTATGTCGCCCAGCACCAGCGCATCTTCCATCTCCGGCACAGCCACACGCACAATCTCGCAGCCCACGTCCTCCAGGCGGTGAATCTGAGCGACAGTATTTTCTACGTCGCGTGTATAGGTGGTAGTCATCGACTGCACCGCGATGGGTGCGTCGCCACCGATAGCGACATTGCCGACATGAATCTGTCGCGTTTTTCTACGCATAAACGATATTACTCCGTGTTAGCTTCCCCAATGCATAATATCACTGACAGTGATAACTGCCATTAGAGTGAGCAAGATAGCCATACCAACAAGATTTATAAGGCCTTCACGCTCCGGCCTGAGGCGTTTACCGCCGCGCAACACTTCAATCATCACCAGGACAATGCGTCCGCCGTCCAGAGCGGGGAAGGGAAGAATATTTACGATAGCCAGGTTCAGGCTCAGAATAGCGGTCAGGCTTAATATTGGCCACCAGCCAAGGTCGCCAGTGCGCTGAGCCACTTCGCCAGTGATCTGTACGATGCCAACGGGTCCAGCCAGGCGAGGTTGGACGGCGCCGGTAATCATCTGGCCGATGGATACGATAAATTGTCGTGTTACATCGAAGGTATGAGCGATGCCTTTAAATGGCGCTTGCCAGACGGGTGAAGTCACAAAAACGGGCTTTTGACTCTGGGTAACGCCCATATGTCCTTTGCCGGCAGGGGGATTGACGCGGGCGTTGACGGTTAAGGGAAACGAGTCTTTAACGCCGGCCCGCTGCACCTGCAAGGAGACGGGCACCGTCTGGAGTTGTGTTCCTTTGCTTTGATCGGCGATAACCTGGTTCACCTGATTGACCAGGTCATCGAAGGTTTCTACTTTCTGGCCATTGACCGTCAGGATGCGGTCATCTGGTTTCAGGCCGGCGACTGCCGCGGGTGAGCCAGGTTCAACGGTACCAATGGTAGAAGGGAAGGTTGGCTCGCCAGCCGAGTAGGCAAAAGTAAAGAGCACGATAGAGAGTAAGAAGTTCATGAGTACGCCGGCCACCAGGACGATCATGCGTTTGCCGGCTGATTTAGCGGCAAAGCTGCCGGTGTCGTACTTGCCATGCTCATCGAGGACATCGCCGTTTTCGCCCGGCATGCGTACGAAGCCGCCGATGGGCAAGAGATTGAGCGAATAGATGGTATGATGGGTGGAAGGGGTGGAGGCATTGCTTGTGCCACCACTGGTGGCGAAAGGGGTTTGCATTTTAGCATCGCCGGTATCGGCATTGCGCCCACGCCCAAACCAGAGTACGTCCCAGCCTCCATTATGGCGCCGACGGAAACCAACCAGCGCCGGGGGGAAGCCCAGGCCGAACTCTTCAACTCGTATGCCCGCCCACTTTGCGGCGATAAAATGGCCAAGTTCGTGTACGAATACCAGGAGGCCAAAGACTGGTATGGCGGCCAGTAGGTACCAATTATTCATCCCTTTCGTCCTTTACATCTATCGTTATATTATTTCTTCGTTTCTTCTGGACGCCGCCTGCGGCGGCGCGCAAGGGAAAAGGGATTTCGGGGGACACCCCCGACCCCGGCAGGGGCGCTGCCCCTGCACCCCCTTTACTCTTCTCGCCGCCTGCGGCGGCTCGCAAAATCAGTGAAGAGTTAGTTGGGGGGACACCCCCGAGCCCCCGGCAGGGGCGCTGCCCCTGCACCCCCTTTGCGCTTCTCGCCACCTGAGGCAGCGGAGGAGAAGAGTTGGTTGGGGGACATCCCCGCTCCTCTTATTCCGACTGCCAACGCTGCTGTCGCAGCCGCTTGAAAGATTCGCCAGAAACGGTGCTAGCGCACCTACGCTGCGCGCCATCTGGCGGCAAGGCTTGCGCCTTCGGCTCAGGCGGTCGGAAAGGAAGTACCCCCGGCAGGGGCGCGCAGCCCTTGCATCCCCTTTGCGCTTCTCGCAGCCCACGGCGGCTCCTTGTGCCTGTTCAAGTTTATGTATATTTTTTATGTAGTTCTCTTATGGTTTGGCGGGCCCAGTTGCATGCTTCGAGGGCCGTCGCGACATCGGGTTCTTCTATGGAGTGGTGGCGTTCCAGCACTGCTTCGATGAGTTGGGCGATATCGAGGAAGCCAATCTGGCCGTGCAGGAAGAGGTCCACGGCCTCCTCGTCGGCGCCCACCAGGGCACACGGGTAGGTTCCGCCGCGTTTGCCTGCCTCGATGGCCAGGCGGAAGCAGGGGAAGCGTTCCGGGTGCATGGCTTCAAAGTTCAGGCGAGCCAGATCGGGCCAGGACAGCTCGCGGATCAAGCCGCTATCGGCGGCTGGCAGTCGCGCGGGATATGCCAGGGCGTGCATGATCGGCAGGTGCATACTGGGCAGGCTAGCCTGTAACTTGATCGAGCCATCGACGAACTCGATCATCGAATGGATAATGCTTTCGGTTTGGATAAGCACCTCGATACGTTCGTAAGGGACATCGAAGAGCCAGTGAGCTTCTATCACTTCGAGGGCCTTGTTCATCAAAGTTGCCGAATCGATGGTTACTTTAGGTCCCATGCGCCAGGTAGGGTGAGCCAGAGCCTCTTCGACGGTCACCGAGCGCAGTTGTTCAGGCGTAGCGGAACGGAAAGGGCCTCCTGAAGCAGTGATGAGCAGGCGGCGGATCTCGCTATTTTGCTCGCCGCGCAGGCACTGCCAGATCGCGCTATGTTCGCTATCGACTGGATAGATCGAGACGCCAGCACGCTGGGCCGCGCGCATCACCAGGTGGCCAGCCATGACCAGAGTTTCTTTATTGGCCAGAGCGATGGTTTTACCCGCGCCAATGGCAGCGAGCGTTGGCTGGAGTCCGATCAGGCCCGAGGTAGCCGCGACAACGATATCAACATCAGCGTGCGTCGCGGCCGCGAGCAGCCCCTGTTCGCCGATCACCACACCGGGCAGTTCAGCGCGAGCGCGTGCCTCGATCTCTGGCGTATCAGCAAAGCAGGTAACCAGATCTGGTCGGAACTCCCGAGCCTGTTGGGCCAGCAGGGCAACATTACTGCGAGCGCTCAGGGCGACCACGCGAAAGTGATCGGGGAAATGCCTGATTACATCGAGCGTCTGGCGTCCGACCGAGCCTGTGCAGCCAAGTAGGGCGATACGTATAGGAAATGTTGTCATGAGCAAACCACGGCGCAGTTCCATCCTCGATCAAGGACAGAGAGGAGCGCCCTCCTCCGTTCAGTAAATGCTACGCAACCTGAGCAAGCGAAACGCAGCGCATCCTTTTCAGATTATAACATCACAAAGCCAATCATCAGGGCCAATACGTCTAGAGCACACTCTACTAGAGTAAAACAATAAATTTGCCGGGTCACTTCCCTAAGAGTTGAGCGAACAGATACACAATGATAGAGACAAACATCAGGCTATCGACGCGATCCAGCATGCCACCATGGCCGGGCATGATCTGGCCACTATCTTTGACGTGGGTCTGCCGTTTCAGTAGTGACTCGGCGAGGTCGCCCAGCGTCGCGGCGGCGCCAATCAGCACGCCCAGGAGCACAGCCAGGTACCAGGGGACACCTAAAGGTCCTACAGTAATCAGCAGGGAAGCGGCGATAGAGAGCACCAGGCCTCCCAGAGTGCCCTCCCAGGTTTTAGCCGGGCTAATGCGGGGAGCCAATTTATGGCGGCCCAGGTAGCGTCCGCAGAAAAAGGCGGCGGAATCAAAGCCCCACACGCCAAGGAGGGTTACCAGTAGCCAGAGCATGCCACGAGGGAGAGAGAAAGAGAAGCCATTGGCGAGGCTAAAGGACGGTTCAAAGCCGCGTATCAGCAGCATGTAGCTTAAGGACCAGCCGATATAGAGGGGGCTGGCCAGGGTTAATGCCCAATCGATGACCGCGCCTTCCAGGTTCTTGCGCACCATGAGCCAGGCAAACGATAGGAGCAGCGCGCCCCCCAGGCCGAATTCCAGCAGGTTCCAGCGCCAGGAGGGCAGCACAGCCATAAGCAGGAAAATCGTGCTTATGGCCAGGCTCATCCAGAGTAGTGGGCGATGGCCTGTGTGAAGCATCATTGCGTGCAATTCAAAGGTGCATAGTACCATCACCAGTGTAACG
>JAFMRP010000632.1 GCA_017354095.1 Ktedonobacteraceae bacterium | reverse complement strand
CCCCCCCCCCCCCCCCCCCCCCCCACTACTGTAGATTCCCGCTGTTATTATTTTTTTCCTTGTTGATGCGGAGAATTTTGAGCATATATTGCTCGGAATTTAAATAGTAGGGATTGAGTTTGATGTGCTTACCAACCACCGAAATCGGGTGCAGGCGCAGCATTTCGCGAGCCAGGTTGCGCTGCACCATCTTTGTATGGTCGTAGTGCATCAGCGCGATAATCGGCGCCTTCTGGAAGGTAAACACCGCGTCTGAGGCTGCTTCGTACTTCATAATCTGCTCAGGGGTTGCCACATCTTCTGTCAGCCATGACATATCCATTGAGATGCGTACGGCTTTCCATCCTTCACGTAAAGCTTGAGCGATCAGACTCAGGTGAGAAGAGAGCAACGAGTAAGGGTCAAAGCGCTTACCATCTGCCAGAAACGTCTCTCGCTGATCATAGAGCATCAATTGTCCTGAGGCCACCAGGGCCGCCACATCCACATTCAGTTTCTCTAGCTCCTCGTGTAGCTCCTGCACCTGTGCAGGGGCAGCAGCGAAAAGGCATTTTTCTGAGAGCGTGAGACCGACACGCAAGAGACGCGCAGTCACAACCGGGATCTCTGTCACCTTGCTATACAATTGACAGATATGTGAACCTGGGGGAATGCGCACTGATTTGCCTTCAACGCTAAGATCCATACCTACCTCCGCTGGTATTACTGGTCTGCCTTCTCTGCTTTCCGGCTCTGCAGGATGCGAGCAGCCCGGTTACCCATCATAACAACTAACAGGGCCAAACCACCAAAAATAATTCCCCCTGTGAGAAACGAAAGCGAGAATAGCAAAGCCACCTTTTGTGGGGAAACGGTTTGCATGAACGCCAGCTCTACCGGCAGGCTGGCCAGAGAAAGTACGAGTCCAAAAAAGAGAGCCCATGCAATAATGACGCGTAGCCCTTGTTTATATGTTAGCACCTGTTCCCCGCTATAGGGTAGCAACAAACGGCGCAGTAGTAGAAAACGCGGACGGTCGTACACTACTTCTGCCCTTCTTTACGTTGCTGGTATGCCAGCCATTGCTGTAACATCTCTTCAGCCTGATACAGGATATGCACCTCATTCTGATAGGTGAGGCGGCGACAGGCTTCGTAGAGTGGGAACCATTCTACGCAGTCATACTCGTGATCGTGCAGTGCCGTATCGCCTCCAACGGCCTCTAACAGAAAATGACGGACTTGTTTGTGATACCTGATATGTTCACGTATAAACGAGTAAGATATACTGCCGATATAGCCGATCAGGTGAACTTTCAGCCCGGTCTCCTCTTCCACCTCACGAACGGCCACCTGTTCGACAGTTTCGCCGGGCATGGGCGTTCCTTTGGGTAAAGCCCACAGGCCTGCATGTTTGCGCCCCACGAGTGCCACCTCCATCGTCTGCTCCAGTTCGGGCACAACCGGTTTGTGCTGGCATATGGCGAGATGGTTTCTACCAGAAGGGCACATCGGAGTCAGGCGAAAGACGACGCCACCCGCTGAATAGGCCCGCATTGTTCGATATCGCTCCATGCTTTGCGATGTGCCCCCTCTAAATCCCACCGAAAGTGCGGCGCGAGTGATCCCGCTTCACTCCCCGAGTGTTGAAGGTGTCCGCGCGACAATATGCCTCTCCACGACCTCACCGCCTCCTCACGCATGAGCGTATGCACGGCGCCCTTCTTTTGCCAGTAATACTATACAACATTTGATCGTCCAGATGCCTTGCGATTAGCCATCATGGACAAGCAGTTGTGTTTTTCTCAACAAATCTTAAGCAAACTACGTTCTTCTATGGAGAATTTATTGTGTGAGTATAGCGAATGCATCTGGTTGTGTCAAGAATGTTTGCCGATTTCGGCAGGCGTAGCGTACAATCTACAGATGGCTCGAAGCTATACTATAAGAAAGAGCGGGAGATTTTTGATTGATGCAGACCGAACCCACGCCATACGCGCATATCAATGCGTTGCTAGCGCAGTTGCTCGCGGGCATGCGGACGATACTCGGCCCGAAGCTCGTGGGCCTCTATCTTTATGGTTCGCTGGTCACAGGAGATTTTGACCATGAGCAGAGCGACCTGGATCTCTTAGCAGCTACAGCATCTGATCTCGATGAAAAGGAATGTAATGCCCTGAAAAAAATGCATCAAGACTTCGCGAGCCAGCATAAGCAGTGGGATGATCGCGTTGAGGTCGCCTATCTCTCCGTCGCGGCGTTACGAACCTTTCGAACGCGGGTGAGTAACATTGGCATTATCAGCCCGGGCGAGCCATTCCATGTCAAAGAGGCGGGCAAGGACTGGCTATTGAACTGGTATATTGTAAGGGAAAAGGGTATGGTTCTCGCCGGTCCGGCACCGCAGCAGATTATTGATCCCATTGCCAGAGCGGAATATCTGCAGGTGGTACGAGATCATACGCAGTGGTGGCGGGACCACGTGAAGCAGTGCCACCATCGGAAAGCGCAGGCCTATGCTATTTTGACGCTGTGTCGAGCGCTCTACAGCCTGAAAACGGGAGAGGTCGCTTCAAAGAAACGGGCAGCAGAATGGGTGGCACAGGAATTGCCCGAGTGGTCTACGGCCATTCAAGATGCGCTGGCGTGGCGGGCCGCGGCGAACGATGAACATGTTGATCATGCCGCGACGCTGCCGCAAACCCAGCGCTTTGTTCATGCTATGATTGACCAATGTGAGCAGTGCTAGCTTATACCTTCACCCACAGGCCGCGCTGGTTGCCGTAATCCTGGACAAGGCGATAGTGGTCGTGTAGCCAGCTGATAAAAGGGGCCAGTTGCGGCTTGGTGAAGCGCCCGGAATAGATCAGCACGGCATGTACCTCAGGGCTGGAGGCCGCGTCGATCAGGCTCTGCGCCGTCACATAGCCGGCGTCGATGCGCACCCCGGAAGTGTCAACCAGAGCGGGAGGCGTAGTACGGTCTGCCAGGCCGGCCAGAAACTGGGCATCAGTAAGTACCTGCTGGCCGGGTGGCAGGGCCTGGCGTAGATCGGCGGCAACGCGTAGATTCTGCTGTGCCTCTTCCGACTGGCTGTGACCGTTGATCGTGCTGATTGTGGTATAGGCTTCCCTGGCGTTCCAGGGCAGGACAATCAGAATAACCAGCAATGCCAGCAGCAGAGACGGCTGTAGCAGGGTGCGCAGGCGTCCTGTCGTAACACGGACCAGCCCGTTGACGCCCAGCGCACTCAGGCCGACGAGCGGCGGCAGAAGGATGATAAAGTGATGAGTGAAAAGCGGCTTCTGCTGCCAGAGAAGCGCTATAGTGACACCCAGCCAGGCCAGCAAAGGCCAGACGCGGGCATCCCGTCTGATCAGCGCCAGGACTGTGCCGCAGAGAGCGGTGAGAGGCAGCAGAGAGAGCAGGAGGGCCTTAATGGTGGGCATGACATTGGCTGGTGCACCAGTGTAGCTTTCGCCACTGGCAACGTGAAAGGTAATGACGTTATCCAGCAGTTGATGCCATGAGTCAGCAAAGGGGATAAGCAGCACGCCGGCCGTGACAGCGCAGGCCAGCAGGCCAACGCCAAGGGGCTGCAGCGTCCGCGCCAGAGCGCGCAGCCGTGCCCCGCTCTCGCTCCGCGCAGATTCTCGATGGTCAAGCCACAGGTGCGCCAGAATAAGCAGGCCAAACGGAACAAGGGCGGAAAGACCGAACAGCTTGGTGCCGATACTGAGCGCGAGCACAACGCCACACAGCGCGGCGAGGCAGGTGCCGGTCAGCCCTTTGTGGCGATGCTGCCACCACAGGAACGCCAGCGCCACCGCAAGCAATGTCAGCGCCATTGAAGGGGAATCGGCCTGCAAAACGACGGATGAACCGATAAATAACGGCTGAAGGGCCAGCAGGAGCAGCGCAACAAGGGCGCCCGCTCTGCCGGCCAGCGCTTTGCCCAGCAGATATGCTCCCAGCATTCCCAGCAGAGAGATGATCGCAATGCCCAGGCGCGCAGCCCAGATAGTTTTGCCCAGCAGCACATACATAGGGAAAACAGCGAGCAGAAAGAACGGGGGCTGTGAGTAGAAAATATCGCCATAGAGCATATGCCCCTCGCTCATCGCGCGCAGCGATTGCCAGTAGACGCCCTCATCATATGAATCAATATCATAGGG
>JAFMRP010000085.1 GCA_017354095.1 Ktedonobacteraceae bacterium | reverse complement strand
CCGCTCTACAGGCCGATGCAACCCGTCACCAAACCCGTCACAACCCGTCACACCTTTCTCTTCCGAGCATCAACGACGGGCCTCTGGTCCAGACGGCCAACGACGAGTCTCTTGTCCAGACCCCCAACGCTGCTCGCGCAGCTACGAACGGCGTTCGTCAGATGCTCGGCAAGGTAGTAGCCTCCCAGGCCGATCCAAAGCTTCACAGTGGCTAGAGGTAGGTTGAGAGAGGTGTTGAGGGAGACATGTGAATTTCCCAAAACTCGTACTCAAATGCTACACAATGCTACACAGCAGCCTGGGAAGCGGCAGCAGATGCTACACAATGCTACACAGATCCTACACCAATCCTACACATGCTACACAGCCGCTTCCCAGGCGGAATGAGAGTGATCAGTATAGAACCAGGGGGTGCTACTTTTTTGGGAATCGATGTAAAAAACCTGACATACCCGACATAGCCGCTTCCCAGGCCGATTCAACCCGTCACAAATGTGACGCAATGTGACGCAGCGGCCTCTGGAGCGGGTTGAGGGCATTCATATTCACATACATACAAATATTTGCATGTATGTGAATATGAATAGTGGTAGGGATTGGTTGGGCATACCAGAGCAGTAAAGCGTTCCGGTTCTCTTTTACCATACATACGGCATTAATCGATAGTGCACTTTTTGCGTGTATTCACTATATCCAGCCAACTCTTGTTTGAGCATCTTCTCTTCGTCGAGGATGCGCAAGGCCAACGCAATCGCGTCAGGGATGAGGATGACAAGCCCCCACCAGGAGTCGAGAGCAAGAGGGATGCCTGCCATCATGATCAGTATTCCCACATACATCGGGTGTCGCACGAGCCCGTAGAGGCCGGTGGTGGTGAGCTTCTGGCCTGCTTCTACTGTGATGGTAGCGGCGGCATAATTATTCTGTATGATGACAAGCATGGTGATGCCAACGCCAATCGCTACCAGGGCATCTCCAATCACAGAAACAGCCACTGGCACTGGCGACCAGCCGAAACGATGATCGAAGGCGCTCAATACCATCACCACTGGCACTGACAGGAGCGTGACGGAGCTGAGAAATTTCTGCGTGGTTCTGGTTTCCGCTGTTGGCCCGGCATGCATACGCCGCTGGAGGACTGCCGGGTTTTTCAACATCAGGTGGATGACCGGGATACTTGACGAGACGGCCAGGACAGCGATAAATACCCACGCTTGCCAGTAATTGAACGTCCATGCCGGCAAAAACAACAGCGCCCCAAACACGACAAATGTAATAAATCCTGCTACGATTGCTTGAAGACGTGTTTTCATGATGTTTTTTCTCTCTTTTCTCGCCGCTTTTTGCCATGATCATGGCTTCTCGCGTGCCAGCTTCATTTGTTCAAGATGTTTCCGCGTTGCAACAACGGTTTGATGGACGACTTCTCTGCCCGCCTCACTGTTGCCGCCACCTTCTGGCGAAAGCCAGCAGTCCATCATATTGGCGAGCGCCTCTATGACTACAGGAAATGGCGGTAACTGATCAGGTGGTTTGAAGTCTCCTATCGTCAATTGCCCATACGAAAGTGTTTCGAGGAGGTGAGCAGTAACCTCTGGATCAAGATCCTGGCGAACGGCACCTACCGACTGGAGCGTCCGGATGAAATCGACGGTGATTGAAGACGATTCCACCCAGGCAAACAGGTTGCCCGGTCTGCGCAGATAGTTGCCAAGCACGCGCCGATCCCGTCGCATCATGGAGGCGATCAGGGGATGGCTGTTGATGGCACGAAGGACCACACGGTAGTACCCTCCGATAGTGCTGATATGCGGCTCTGACTCGATCGCGTCCAACCAGGTCCGGGTGTATTGCATCCATTCCCAATACAGGAGAGCGTCAAAGAGTTCCTCCTTGCCCTTGAAATAGAGGTAGACCGTCCCTCGACTCACACCTGCTTCATCGGCGATATCGCTCATCGTGGTTTTGTCATATCCCTGGCGGATAATGACGGCTGCTGCCGCACGGAGAATTTGCTCTTGGCGTTCGTCATTGTCGGGCATTGGCTTCTTCCTGTCACCTTGTGTTGAACACATTGAACAATTTATGATACTTTGTTTAGTATAGTAAAAAAACAATCTCGTGTCAAGATGCATGATGGGAGTTCGGCTTATTTACTGTTTCTATGATATACTCATCCCTGTTGGGAGGTTGGGAAGTACTTATTTGAAGGAGCAAAAACGTATGCCAAAGGCGCCAGCTGCTACTCTGACCTGGTCCCCTGAACGTCACTCCTACAAACTCCAGGCTTCTGACCACTTTCTCATGTGGATTGAGTTGGGAACCGAGAAAGCGTGGTTTGCCTGGTTAGCAGCGCATTCCTCTTTCTCTTTCCAGGGCCAGTGCGGACAACTCAACGTTTATAAAGAGCAACGAACTCGCGGAGTAGGTTACTGGTATGCCTACCATACAAACGCTGCTCGGACCCAGAAGCGCTATCTTGGACGAAGCGCTTCTGTGACAACCACGCGTTTAGAGGAGGTGGCCCAGACCCTCCAGGAACGATCACCTGTCTTCTTACAGGCAGCCCAGAGCGGGAAAGAGATCGCTTCCACAGCGACCGAGCCTGGCGGCGACCTGGAAATGACGATGGTGGCGACCAGGCTCTCTCCTCCTCATTTACCCGCCACGCTCGTGGTACGAGATCGGCTGCTCGCAGCTATAGATACCGCCCTCTCTCGCCCGCTCACCCTGATCTCGGCCGCCGCTGGTTGGGGCAAAACCACCTTGCTTGCAACGTGGGTGTACAGACATCCCCAGGCCGTGGCCTGGCTCCCTCTGGAGGAGATGGACAATGATCCGACACGCTTCTGGATCTTGCTGATTGAAGCCCTCCGCCGCTGCAGGCCAGGGATCGGGGCGCGCGCGCTCACTCTCTTGCAAGCGTCTGCGCCGCTTACAACCAGTTTGACAGCCTTGCTCAATGAACTGGCTGACCAGCACGCGGAAACCTCACCTGTCCTGCTGATCCTGGATGATTATCACGTCATCAACGAACCAACGATTCACTCCTCGCTGACCTTCTGGCTGGAGCATCTGCCACCGAATGTGCATCTGCTGCTGGCCAGTCGCACTGATCCCGATCTTCCCCTCGCTCGCCTCCGTGTGCGTGGGCATCTGGGAGAGGTCCGTCATAGCGAGCTGCGCTTTACACAAGAAGAAACGCAGGATTTTCTCACCCAGCGCATGGGGCTCACCCTCTCGGAAAGAGATGTCGAGCTGCTGCAAGCGCGCACTGAAGGGTGGATTGCCAGTCTGCACCTGGCGGCCCTCGTTCTCCAGAAACACGCCGATCCTTCCACCTATGTGCAGACACTCAGCGGCAGCCAACGCTCCATACTCGATTATCTACGCGAAGAGGTTTTCACCAGCCTGTCAGCAGAATTACAAATGTTCTTGTTACAGACGAGCTGGCTGAACCCGCTGAGCGCCTCGCTCTGCGATGCCATCACGGGGAGAGAGGATAGTCATCGCCTGCTCGAACAGGTGGAACGGGCCAATCTCTTGCTCCAGCCTCTGGACGAGAGTCGACAGTGGTACCGCTATCATGCTCTGTGGTCGCAGGCGATGCTGCACGAAGCTCGGCTTCGGCTGGGCGCGGCCACCTTGCGTTCACTCAGTAGCAAAGCGAGTCGATGGTATGAACAACAGCGGATGCTCCCAGAAGCGATTGAAACGGCACTGGCGTGTGAGGAGTTTTCCCGCATGGCGATGCTCATTGGACAGTTTCTGGACCCCAACAGCCATCGGAACGAATATCATCTGCTACGTTCCTGGCTGAGACGCATGCCGGAGGAGGTGCTGCAAGCCCAACCGGAACTGAGTTTTCTGTATGCGCTTGCCCTGATGTTTACCGTGGATCGGCGTTCATCGACCTTATGGGCACGTGTTGAGCGATTGCTCACGTGGGCGGTGCAGGGTTTTGAGGCCCAGGAGCGGTGGGAACAACTGGGGGAAGCCCTGCAACTTCGCGCTAACATTGCCTTCTTTCAAGATGATCTGGTACGTATGTGTGCATTGACTCACCAGATCCAACCACTCCTGACCGAGCACAGTGTCCTGTATCCTGAAAATCTTTCGATGAGGGGGGTTGAAGCTTTGCTTGCAGGTGAGGTGCATGTGGCCTGGCAGTATCTTTCAGAAGGGTATAGGAGATTAAAAAATCTCGGCAATCAATCTACTGCATTCGCTGTATCCCTTCTGTTAGGTGAGGTGTGCCTGGAAAAAGGCGAGCTGCACAGGGCCTCACACTACTCCCATCAGGCCCTTGCCCATATTGATGAAGATCAGGAGACTGCTCGACAACAATTGCTCCTGGAAACAGGAGACATAGAGCCTTTCTTTACCTCATGGGCCTATCATTGTCTTGCTCAGCTTTCCTATGAGCACAACGAGCTTGCAAGCGCACAGCGCTATCTGTCCCAAACGCAAGCGTTGAGAGAAAAGTTGGAGAAAGGGGTCCACATTCTGGCATCGGGGTCGTTCATCCAGGCACGTCTGCTGCACGCTTCTGGAGAGCCTACCCGGGCTCTGGATATGCTCTTGAAATGGGAGATGCACACACCCTTTTCCTGGTCTGTGAGAGCCATCCGCACCTGCCGGGCACGACTGCACCTGGCAGACGGAGATCTTTCCGCAGTCGAACAATGGGCGCAGGAAAAGCAACAGGCTGATCTGTCCCAAACACCCGAACAAGAGAAAGATATTCCACTTCTGCTCCGGCAGGAAGAAGCGCTGCTCCTTGTGCGCTTGCACATTGCGCAACTGGATGGAGAAACGGCATTGCAAGAATTAGCCCCCTGGAAAGAGAAGGCGATTGCTCAGGGACGCAAGCGGAGCGTGCTGGAAATCCTGATTTTGGAGGCTCTGGCTCATGTTGCTTGCCAGCAACACAGCCAGGCCAGATCCTCTCTCGGAGAGGCGGTACGACTCGCTCACGCTGAAAACGCGCAACGCCTCTTTCTGGATGAAGGTCCGGCGATGAAACATCTGCTGAAAATGCTGCTGCCAGAGCTACGCGAGAGCGCCCTGATCTCCTTTGTGCGAACCCTGCTGTACGCCTTTGCTGGAGAGCCAGATACCCGGTCGGCAGAAAAGGCGGCTCTTCCCAGAGGGGTTTCGCTGCCGCTGGAGCCGCTGAGCGAGCAGGAGCAGCGAGTTCTGCGCCTGCTGGTCGTTGGGCGCTCCAATCCAGAGATCGCAAGCACGCTGATGATCTCGCTCAATACCGTGAAAACCCATGTCCAGAGCCTCTACCGCAAGCTGGATGTCCACAATCGTATGGAGGCCAGCGAGACAGCGCGGCGTCTGTCCTTACTCTAACCATCCTCTTTCTCCTCTCACCCTTGCAGAATCACCCCATCGGGCGATCACAACTCACCCGCTGGGGTTTTATACTACAACCATCCTGAACGAAAGGAGGATGGAACCGAACATGCGATGCCGTATCTCCATCAAAGGGGAGCTGGACCCGTCCTGGCACGAATGGTTTGAGCCGCTCGATCTTTTGACCGAGACTGCTGGCAGAACAGTGTTGCGCGGATCGCTACCCGATCAAGCGGCGCTCTACCGGGTCCTCCTGAAAATTCAAAGTCTTGGGCTCGTTCTCCTTTCCCTTGAGACGGACGATGACCATACCTCGTCCTCGGGCTTGTGAGAACGGACGGGTCAGAGGCTTCTCTGACTCACATCATTACTCTTTTAGCACGTATACGACGCAAAGGAGAGGTGTTGTTATGAATGAGAACTCCAACTATGTCAACGGCGTGTTTGCTCCCTACGAGGGGGTCAAAGCGTCGCCGAATTAGGAGAACGAGCAGAGAAGCAAAAGTGAGGAATGATCATGTCAACTTCTTTTCATCCAGAGGAATTAGCACCGGCCAGCACGCCGGAACGAGTGAAGCAGACAGGCAAAAGCGACGCACAACGTGGTTCGATGGAAGCTGGTGCAGCCAAACCGCGTGCAGGAGGGATGACGCAACTCTTCAAGAATCGCAATTTTACGTTGCTCTTCGGTGGTCAGACCATCTCGACCTTCGGCGACGCGCTCTACATGGTGGCGCTGCCGTGGCTGATCCTGACCACGGGTGGCAACGCGCAGGAACTGGGCATGGTGCTGTCCGCTTATGGCGTTCCCCGCGCACTGTGCATGCTGGCGGGCGGCTGGCTCTCGGATCGCCTGCGCCCACGGCGGCTCATGTTGCTTGCGGATACGCTGCGCCTGCTGTTGATGGGAGTCCTGGCGGTGCTGGCCTTTGGGGGTCATCCTCTGCTCTGGCAGCTCTGCGCGATCGCGGTGCCACTGGGAGCTCTGGCAGGCGCATTCACCCCCGCTTCCATGGCCATGGTGCCCGCTCTTCTGGGCAAAGACGACCTGCCAGCTGGCAACGGGCTGATGATGGCCTCGATGCAGGGGGCGAACTTGATCGGTTCCGCGGTCGCTGGCGTGATCGTCGCCGGACTGACGTCAGCAGGAACGCTGGCTCTCGACGCGGTCACCTTTCTCGTCTCGGCGGGTTCGCTCGCGCTGATGCGGGGGACAACACACGCCACCCCTGGTGGCAACCAGACCGACGCAGGCCAGCAACCGCCACCAGCCAGCACGCAGGAAGTGGGGGCGCAGATCAGTTTCTGGGGGTATCTAGGCACCTCACGCCTGATTCAGATCACCCTGCTCATGTTCATCGCGAGCAGCCTGGTGACAGGCGGGTTGATCGAGGTGGCGCTGCCCGCGCTGGTTCAGGGTCCCATGCATGGGAGCGCGAGCGGGCTTGGGTTCATCCTGGCGGGTTGGGGCGCGGGCGCGCTCATCGGATCCATCCTCGCTGGCATGTTGGGCAAACGCAAAAGCAAAGGGCTGATGATCCTGCTAGGTGGGTTGATCATGGCCGTCATGTTTGCGCTGCTCCCGGTTGGGGGGGTGCCTGGAGCCGTGGGGTGCATGCTGCTGGCGGCCATTGCCAGCAGTGGCTTCAGCGTCCTGTTCTTCACCGCGGTCCAGATGAACATTCCGGGCCATCTGATGGGGCGTGTCATGGGCCTGTTGATGTTCAGTTCATTAGGGCTCTATCCTATCTCGACGGCCCTGGCTGGTGTGTTCGCGAACCAATTTGGTCCAGCGATCCTCTTCCCATTCGCCGGGCTGGTGCTGGCGGTGGTGATGCTATTTGGGATGACGCAAAAAGTGTTGCGAGAACTCTAACGCTTGCCAATGGACATGCGCACGACGACCGTGCTCCGCGCCTCCTGGCAAGGTTCCACGGTGGGGGGCCAGATCGGCTCACGCGCGTGGAGGATTGACCACTCATCGAGTAAAAGATCAGAAAAAGAGAAAGAAGAAGAATGATGCAGACAACACCCAAGAGAGAACAGCTCACGGCCTCGTATGACTGGTATCGTCAGATGCGCGAGACCCAGCCGGTGTTCTTCGACCCGAAGGCGCAGACCTGGCACCTCTTCCGCTACGACGATGTGGCCCGCGTGCTCAGTGATCATGCGACGTTTTCTTCCGAGCAGAATCGCTTCGTGCCAGCCGAGTACCGCGATTCCAGCCCGATCAGTTCGAGCATTGTGCGCCTGGACCCACCGCGCCATCACCAGTTGCGCCAGATCGTCTCACAAGCCTTCACGCCGCGCATGGTAGCCCACATGGAGTCGCGCATCCAGGAGATCACCAGCGGCTTGCTTGACGAGGTGCAGGCGGTGGGGGAGATGGATGTGATCAGGGATCTGGCCGCGCCTCTGCCTATCACCGTCATTGCGGAACTGTTGGGGGTTCCCACAGAGCGGCGCGAGGAGTTCAAGCAGTGGTCCGATGCCTTCATCGCGGGAGACGCGGAAGCGACGGAGGAGGCGATGCAGGCAGGCGTGCAGGCCATGAACAGCATGGTCGCCTACTTCACCCAACTCCTGGAGGAGCGGCGTGCCCATCCCCACAATGACCTGGTGAGCGCGCTGCTGCTGGCGGAAGTGGATGGGGAGCACCTCTCGAACGAGGAATTGATCGGGTTTTGCGTGCTGCTGCTGGTCGCAGGCAACGAGACCACGACCAATCTGATTGGCAATACCATCCTGTGCCTGGATGAGTATCCCAGAAGTGTGGAACATCTGCGGGCCCATCGCGAGCTGGTGCCCAATGCGCTTGAAGAGGCTCTGCGCTACTACTCGCCGGTCAAACTCCAGCCGCGCTGGGCCGTGAGCGAGACGACAGTAGGCGGTCAGCGCATCGAGGCGGGTCAGATACTTCTGGTCTGGATCCCCTCGGCGAATCGGGATGAGGCCCAGTTCCCCGATGCCGATCAGTTCATGATCGAGCGGGAGCCCAATCGGCACCTGGGCTTCGGACGCGGCGTCCACTTCTGTCTGGGCGCTCCCCTGGCACGTTTGGAGGCAAAGCTTGTGCTGAACGCGATGCTCGACCGCCTGCCCGGCACCTGGCACGTGCCCGATGTGCCGCTGTCCCCGATCCAGAGCATGTCCGCTTTTGGGGTGAAGCAGTTGCCCCTGATCTGGCAGAAGTAACAGAACGTGCGTGCTGGCTGAGCTGTCCTCCTTCTGATGAACGGTGAGAAGAACCCTCCCAAACGCTTCTCCCCATCATCGGAGGGGGTCAGCCAATGCATTTGACAGCCGTTGTTGTGTTCTGTCGACGATGTGTGGCGCTTGATGGTTGGCAATGCATTGCCAACCATCAAGAGGCAGCCCGAACTCCTCTCAATATAGAGGCTTCGCTGGGGAATTTATGTCGGAACCCCTACTTAGCGATGGGGGTGATCGCGCTCTGCCTGCCAGCGGAGGCGGGTTTGCTGGGCGCGTGTAAAGGAGTCGTCTAGCGAGCGGTCGTGGCGGGCGATGCGTTCACGCAAGGTTTGCAGGTGGGCGATATATTGATCGAGCCAGTGAGTGATGGCATCGCTGTTGGTCAGACAGATGTCGCGATACATTTCCGGGCTTCCTGCCGCCAGGCGGGAAACGTCACGGAAGCCGTTGGACGCGAGTAGAGCCGCATCCTGCCAGGCCGGTCCATTGGAGACGGCGTCCACCAGGGCAATGGAGGCGAGAAACGGCAGGTGGCTGACACTGGCGACCTGTCCATCGTGTTCAGCTGGTTCAAGGAAGCGGATGCGGGCGCCGAGCACTTCGATGAGTTCTGATACTTTTTTGATCGCAGCCGGGGCGGTACGAGCAGTGGGTGTGAGGCAGTAGATGCTGTCGCGGAAAAGATTAGCATCGGCGGCCTCGACGCCGCTTAACTCTTTGCCGGTCATGGGGTGTCCACCGACAAAGGCAACCGAGGAAGGCAGGAACTCTTCGGCCCAGCTAATGACCTGGGCTTTGGTGCTGGCGACATCGGTGACGACGGCTCCGGGGGTCAAGCCGGGGGCAATATCTTGAAGAAGCGTGCGCATGGCGCCAACCGGCGTGGCCAGGATGACAAGGTCCGCGCCTCGTACGGCGTCGACCAGTGATTGAAACGGCTGGTCGATGGCACCGACCTTACGCGCACGGTCGCTCACCCCCCTTCCCAGGTCATAGCCAGTGACCTGGCGCGCCGCCTTTGCCTGGCGGAGGGCCAGGCCCATTGAGCCGCCAATCAATCCCAGACCGATAATCGCAACACGTTGAAACATGGTCAGTTACCACCTTCAGAAATTGTCATAATGGGTTAAGATTTATCTGGCATTATAACTCCTGAACGGTGGGTCTAGCAACCGGAAGCGAGCCGGCCACCCGCAAGGGGCTTACAAGTAGAGTTTTTTTGGGAGAGGGCCTGGTGGCTGTAGTGGCAGCCCTTGAGGCTGCCCTGGGTGAGCAAGCCGGCAGGAAGAGACCTGAGAGCACGAGCGGGCAGCCTCAAGGGCCCCACCCCCTGCCCCTACAGGACCAACGTGACCGCCTTTCCCAAAAACCTCCACCTGAAAGCCCGCAAGGGGTGGCCCTACATTTCCGTAGGGCGCGAGGAAGAAAAGTAGAGCTCAGGCTGGTTGTTGTCTTGTTTCGGCAACAGCCAACCTGAGTTTTATCCTGTTTTGTCTATTGTTCGGTGGTGGTGTCGTCGGGATCGGGCTCGGGGTCAGGGCCGGTATAGGGTACTGGTGTCATTGGTGATTGGTTATCGTATTGCACGATAATACTGCCATCACCCATTTCCATCACCGTGGCACTTATAGGTACGGTGGTTGGTTTAACTCCTGGTGGATAGTGCTCTTCTATGATAGTGAGGCCTGAATCGAGTTGAAACGTATTAACCGCATAATAGTTAGGATCGCCGGTTCCGGGCATGGCATCAGCATGTATCAATTCCAGAAGCTCTTGCATATCTTGCGTTGGTTGAGAAGGTACCCCCAATCCACGAA
>JAFMRP010000084.1 GCA_017354095.1 Ktedonobacteraceae bacterium | reverse complement strand
GAAGAAGGCGGTTTCCTCCGGCGCGTTGTAGGGTGCGGCGGGGGCTGGCAGGGCCGAGACGAAGGCCGGAGTGCCATCCAGGTCGTAGAAGCAGTTTTGTACGATCCAGGAATGGATGTGCCGGCCAAAGCTGGTGAGATCGGCCTCTTCCGTAACCACGATCACGCGATTGGCCTCTTTGATCGCCGCGGCAACTGTCTCGGTATCGAAAGGAGCGAGCGTGCGCAGGTCTACGATCTCGATGGCCCCGCCGTGGCGTTTGACGGCATCGGCGGCGGCGGTGCAGGATTCCAGCGTCATCGTGCCCCAGGCGATGATGGCCAGGCGTGAAGGTCCTGAGCCGATACGCACCCGGCGAGCTTTACCGATGGGCAGGGTGTAGTAGCCTTCGGGCACGTTCCAGAATTCGAGCATAGCCGGGACGATGTTGCCCTCGCTATCTTTGGGTGGTTCCGAGCGATAGAGGCGACCGCGCTCCAGGAAGGCGACGGGCGATAGAGCGCGCGCGGCTTCGAGCAGCAGTCCTTTGGCATCAAAGGGGGTAGAGGGGCAGATGGTAATCATGCCGGGGATGCTGGTAAACCACTGCTCACCGGCATTGGAATGGCCGAACGCGCCTCCGCCCGCCGTGCTGCTGGAGATGGGGCCACCGCCGCCACTGCCGGACTTGGTACGCAGGAGCAGGGGGGCATGCCAGTCGCCGAAGCTCTGATAGGCGATGCGAGCGCCCAGGCGGATAGTCTGTGCCGCTGACTGGTGGTAGTCTACAAACTGGATCTCGGCGCAGCGGGCCTTGCCATCGTGCATGCCCGCGCCGGTCGCGATGCCGATGATCAACTGCTCGTTCAGCGGGCTGCTGATCGAGCGTTCAGGATAGTGGTTCACCAGGGAGGCCGTCGCGCCGAAGACGCCGCCCCTCGGGCTGCCGACATCCTGGCCGTAGACGAAGAAATCGGGGTCGCGGTTCGCCAGTTCCAGCAGGGCTTCATTGATAGCGCCCAGCATAGTAAGCTGGCGTTTGGGGCCGCGGGGGGTATTTTCGAGCCACTCGGGGAGAGAGAGGACGTGCTGTGCCACGCGCTCGCCGGTAGGCTCTGGTTCTTTGAGCACCTCGCTCTCGATGCGATCGAGCTCGGCCTTGATCTCTTTGCGAATGCGCTCGATATCGGTTGCTTGCAAGTGATTATGTTCAACCAGCCAGCGGCCAAAGTTTTTGACCGGATCTTTGGTCGCGGTGGTCAGTTCGATCTCTTCTTTTTTGCGATATGATTTGATGTCAGTACTGCTGGAGTGGGGGTCGAGCAGGCCCAGGCGCAGATGCATCAGCGCGGGTCCCTGTCCATCGCGGATGTGCTGTACCAGGCGTTGAGTTGCCTGGTAGGTGCTCATCGCATCGGTTCCATCGACCTCTTCGGCATAGACGCCGCCGCCCCTGGCCCATTCGACCAGCGAGCCGGCCCACTGGATCTGCGAGGCGGTAGTGATTGCCCAGCCGTTGTCCTCTACCACCATTAATAGTGGTAGCTGGTGGACGGCGGCCTGGCGGAACAGGACGTTGAAATCATTGGTAGCGGCCCCGCCATCGCCGACGGAGCAGAGGATCAACTCATGTGTTTTGTGCCATTTCAGGGAGAAGCCGACTCCGCCCGCGAAGGGGGCAAGGCCAGCCACCTCACTAAAGCCGGGGAGGATACGATGTTGTTTGCTGCTATAGTGAGAGGGCATGTTGCGACCCGAGCACATCGGGCCGGTCGTGCGTGAATACGCCTCGCGCAGGGGTCCATAGAGATCGCCAGTGCGCTGGAGCCAGCCGGCCAGGTCGCGATAGTAGAAGGCCAGCCAGTCATCCTGATTCAGGGCGGCCACAACGGCAGCCATTGTTTCGTGTCCGGCGCAGCCAATATAGAAAGGGAAACGGCCCTGAGTTTTGCGGATCTTGAGTAAGTCATTGATGGCCCGGGCGCTTGCCATCGTACGGTAGAGCTTTATGATATCCAGTGACGATGATGTTGTCTCCGCCCCTGTCGCTCGTACGTTTAGTGTCATTCTGTTCTTGCCTCCATCTGTCGTCGTTGACGTTTTCGGCTTCCTTCAAATTTTTTGATCTACATAAATCTCGCCATGACCATTATAAAATTGGGAGGGGAGAATTTGCAATGGCCTGTTGTACACGGGCCAGATTTCGCTACTTATTGCGCCGGTCACTCTTCAGGGCGTATAATTTGAGGCGATAGTGTTTAGCATGAACGGGTTGCTGATGGCGAAATCTGCTCCATCCGTAGCATTCATACGGGAGCTCTACGCACGTATGATGCTGGCACGGATTGTTGATGAATATGCGTGGAGCTTACACCAGCAGGGCTATATTCATTTCGTAGCGCGCTCCTGTGGTCATGAGGCTGCCCAGGTGGGCAGCGCGATCTGTATTGAACGGGGCACAGATTTCACACTGCCGTACTATCGTGACCTGGGTGTGGCGCTGACGCTTGGGATGACGCCCTACGAGGTGTTTCGTTCTTATTTACAGGCCGTGCGCAGCGGGGAGAGTACTCGCGCGAACTGCGAACAGGGGATGCCTAACTGGGGCTACCACAAGTACAACACCGTGATGGGTCCGGCCCCGGTGGCGACGCAGATTATGCACGCGTCTGGCATTGCCTTTGCCAGCAAGTTGCGCAAGGCACCGGTTGTCACAGTGGCCTACTGTGGTGATGGGGCGACTACCGAAGCGGATTTCCAGGAAGGGTTACGCTTTGCCGCGCAGCACCAGTTACCAGTGGTTTTTATTTGTGAGCAGACCTATCAGCAGCCATCCCTCACCGTGCCGGAGGGCATTGTGCACCGGGATGTCGATGGGGCTAATGTGGTGGCGGTATATAGTGCGATGCAGGAGGCCATGCAATGTGCCCGTGAAGGACATGGCCCGACGCTGCTGGAGATGCATATTGTGCGTCTTTCTTCTTCCTCTTCCGAGCTGGATGAACAGCCTGCGAAAGAGCCGGCCAAAGATGCCGACCGATCACCGTCAGATAACGCCTGGAGCGATGATCCGCTTCTCTATTGCCGAAGCTTGCTACAGCAGATGGGAGGATGGGACGATGCATGGGCGAGCCAGCTCCATGTTCGTCTGATTGCTGAAGTAGAGCAGGCGATGCAGGACGCACTGCGCGATATACGCGATCCCTCACCAGAATGACCTGGCAATTGTTTCGTTTCTGATGCTGATCCTTTTCGTACCATTCAGGGAGCTTTCATCATGCTCAATGTACGCCATGTCACAAACAATCAGCCATTTTTCGCAGGGGTCATCCTGTTGGAGGAAGGGAATCTTGTAGCGACACTCAACATGGATGGCCTGCCATCAGCACTTATGAAGAACCCGGCCTGGCGCGTTGGTGGGGTTGGGGGTGGTCAAAAGGCGGGAGAGACGATCTGGGAGTGCGCGCTACGCGAGGCTCATGAAGAGTTATGCACAGAGGTCACACTGCGTACGTCGCAGGTCACCTATTTTCACGACATCGACACAGGGAAGATTACGAGTATAACCTGTGACGATCCCATTGCCCCTTTTTTGCTGGAGCGTCAGAGTAACCTTTTTCCCTACGGGCCGTATCGTCCGGGGTTGCCCGCCGGGCCGTACACCTATTTTGGGCTTTTTCTCGCGGAACGAACCCGTGCGCATATGCAGCCTGGCGACGATGTAGAGGCGCTGTTACACATACCGTGTGAGCGCTGGTCTTTGCTACAGAATCTGCCGGAGTTAGAGGAGGTGCTGCGAGGGGGTGCGCGGCTGCTGGAACGCAGGCCGTTACCACGCAGCGGGCGGCTCTGGCTCCCGCCGCACGAATCGATGAGTACGGTGGCGCAATTACTGGTGCAGCACCCGGAACTAGTGAGGGTGTCGTAGGGCTGCTAGACGGTTCCCTGGAGATATGTTACTCTGTAGGGGGGTTGAGGTAGATGGGCAATCGCGGGCCGTTCGAGGCCCGAGGAAAGTCCGAACTCCACAGAGCGGGATGCTGGATAACGTCCAGTGAGGGTGACCTTAAGGAAAGTGCCACAGAAACATACCGCCGCTGCTTGTGGGCAGTGGTAAGGGTGAAATGGTGAGGTAAGAGCTTCACCGGCAGCCGGGTGACCGGTTGGACGGGTAAACCCCATCTGGAGCAAGACCAAGCAGGGGGAATAGCCGGGTGCGAGAGCGCCTGGTTAGCAGGTTGCTCGTCTGTCAACCTCCGGGTTGGTCGCTTGAGGCGCCGGGTAATCGGCGTCCTAGATAGATGATTGCCACCCGTGGCGTCGAGAGGCGGTACGGAAACAGAATTCGGCTTATAGTCTACCTCAACTCCAGAAACGACAGCAGGGACGAGTCGCGCGACTCGTCCCTGCTGTCGTTTTATAATGATGGCGGTTATTTATTTATCCATACGATCGTTTTCAATCAGCCAGCGAATAAAGCCAAGGCGGCGGCTTTCTTCAAGCATTTCGCGATATTCTATCTGGTCAGCAACGTGATCCTTCATATAGATGAGTTTGCTGGCCTCTTCTTCGGTGAAGCCCATAGATAGGAGTTGCTGGAAGTCTTTTTCTCCGGTGGCGTAGGAATACTCTGGCATGATGACAATGCTCCCTTATTGATGAATAACGGAACGAACTACAGGGTTGGGCATACCAGGAACTCGCGTGTTCTTTGATAGATAGACGCGCGAAGTCCTGTATTTGATACAGCAATATGCGTGTGGCCTGAGGCGCGTGAAAAGGGATTTTTTCCTGGTATAGCGATCCCTATAGCAAGGTAGTAGAGGGAGGGATCGTTGCCCAGGAAGCGTCCGGGCTTGCGTCTGCGCGGCGGCGATTATTTTCTGGTGGGCGTATATATGCTGTATCTTGAGGGCTTATCATCATTGATACCTCTTGGCTATATTCTAACATAGTTGTGTTGAGTTCGTCCACCGGGTTGAGCTTCAGGATTTGTGAAAAGTGCGGCCCATTTCAAAGATGCGCAGGGCACGTTCGGTGGCGTCGCGGGTGAGGGATGTGGCATGCTGCATTGCCTCTGCCAGAGAGATAGGGCCGGGTGGTAGCACGGCGATGGCGTCTATGCCTAGCTGATAGGTGGTATGGTACTTTTCTCCCAATCCTCCTGCCACTGCCAGGACTGGCAGGTGGTAGCGCTTGGCCAGCTTAGCCACGGCCGCGACGCTTTTGCCGTAGGCGGCTTGTGTATCGAGCTGGCCTTCGGCTGTAATTACCAGGTCGGCTGTGCGCAGATGTTCCTCTAGCTTCACAGCATCCAGGACGATGCGAGCGCCCGGGCGTATCGTCGCGTGCAGGAAAGCGAGCAGACCGGCACCGAGGCCACCGGCAGCGCCGGAGCCGGGGCTATCGGCTACGGAGAGGCCGAGGTCACGTTCAATGATGCGAGCGTAGTGTGCCAGGGCGGCGTCCAGTTCATCGATCATGCGTGGTGTAGCGCCTTTTTGTGGGCCATAGATGGCCGAGGCACCTGTGGGGCCGCAGAGTGGATTGGTCACATCGCAGGCCACCTCGAAGGTGCAGGAGGACAGGCGTGGGTCCAGGTGTTCAAGGGAGATATGGTCCAGTTGTGCCAGCGCGGCCCCGCCGCGAGCGATCTCCTGGCCGGTGTTTGTGGTCAGGTGGGCGCCCAGGGCCTGGGCCATGCCCGCGCCGCCGTCATTGGTCGCGCTGCCGCCGATCCCGATAATAAAGTGGCGGCAGTTGTGGTCCAGGGCGGCGTGTATCAGCTCGCCCACGCCGTAGGTCGTAGTGATGCGTGGATCGCGTCGATCGGGTGCGACCAGTGGCAGGCCGGAGCTGGCGGCCATCTCGATCGCGGCAGTCTGGCCATCGCCGAGCAGGCCGAAGAAGGCCGTAACGGGTTCGCCGAGAGGGCCGCAGACATCCTGGTGGATAATCTGGCCGTGGGTGGCGTCAACCAGCGCCTGGACAGTGCCTTCGCCGCCGTCGGCGACGGGCACGATCGTGGTGGTGGCCTGTGGGTAGACGGCCCGCACGCCCTGAGCGATGGCCTCGCCGGTTTGCGCGGCGGTCAGGCTGCCTTTGAGGGATTGGGGAGCGATGACGATATGCATGGTTGGTGTTCCTTTTCTCTGCGCATCAGTGAGTTTGCTGTATCCAGTAGTATACGCTGTCTTCTGAAGAGTTACCACCATGTGGTAGGGAACGTGCTTCTGATAAAGGAGGCAGAGAGCATGAAGAAAGTACAGAATATGCTGGGTTTGCGTGTGCGCCACCGTCCTCGCAGCCTTATATGGATGACGATATTTCTTTTTGTGCAGGGTATCGTGATGGTGATTGGAGGGCTTTTCGGCATTTTCGGGGTGGTTATGGTCGTTTTTGATGCTGCCAGGGCGGGTGAGCTGCTGCTGCATGGGGTGTTATCGTTCGTGCTGGGGGTATTGTCGATCATTTTAGCCACGGGCGTGTTGATGCTGGCGCGCTGGGCATTCTGGGTAGCGATTGCGGTAGCGTTAATCAGCCTGATGCATAGTGCGGCGGTGCTGATTCAGACGGGCCTGGCGGCCTGGCTGCAGCTGTTTCCGCTGGTTTTGTCGCTGCTGATATTGTTGTTTTTCTTGCTGGATGACGAAGTGCGGGCGGCCTTCTTTCGGGCTGACGCGTCTGGTAAGGGGGTTGTATCGTGAGGTGGGTCTGGTTGGGGAGTGGTTGATGGAGAGATTGGAGGAAATGTCGTTGACAAACGATCTGGTTTAGTGTACTATACATGCGTGTAAAGCGAGGCAATAGTGCTTGTCGGGTTGCATACAACATTGTTTTCGGGCGTAGCCAAGCGGTAAGGCATCGGTCTTTGGAACCGACATTCCCTGGTTCGAATCCAGGCGCCCGAGCTTTTTCAAGAACTGGCTTGTAGGGGTCAGTTCTTTTTTTGTGCTTTTTTGTGAACGTTGGTGGGGTATTCTATATGATTCTCGATTCTCTAATAAAAGGCCCTTTATGAGGTTTCAGAAATATGGATATTGGGGCAAGGTACAGGCAAGGATTGGTTCGTGGGGTCCAGTGAGGAGCCTGCGGGCTCTCGCTCAAGCGAGTCACTGCACTGGGGATCGGTTGGGTTAGTGGGTGACGAGGTGAGCCTACGGGTTTTCATGCGTTGTTTGTATACCGCAATACATTTTTAAAGTTTACAAAGGGCCCTGGTTGGTGTTGACCGGGGCCCGATATGGTTGATCAGGGGATGGGGGGTTACGCGTGTTCAAGGAAATTATGGACGGGTACTACTTTGGGTTGAAATGATGGGGAACCTGCTTCTTGCAGGGCCTGACCTAGCTTCTCCTGAAAATAGTGTTCAAAAGCCTCCTGGGATTCCCACACGTCTACGACGCACCATCCATTTTCGATGGGTCCCGCAACATGAAAGAGTTGACCTTGTGGAGAGGATCCATTCACCTGGAGCAGATCCATGACCTTATCATATTGCTGTTGGGTCATACCGGGGATCTCCATGATGTAGGTCTGTGCCATGTTTGCCTCCTGAAGAAAGATAAAATTTAAACGCGTCTCTGTTCGTCCGCTTTGCTATGTTCGTCTGTGAGAGCGGAGAGAGCAGAGTGCTTGCTCTATTGTAACATCTTGCAGCCTCTATTGCACTTCTTCTAGATGAGTAGAGTAGAATTTGAGGGAGGGAAGAGCTATACGTTTGTATGGAGTGAGGGAAAAATGTGGATTATTTTTCCATTTTCGAGGGAATACCGAGGAGGAAAAAGGCCATTGCACTACTGAGGGAAATGGGCTATACTTCTGTGAAGGGAAAAGGCAGGACTTGTGATAGAGATATGGGTGCTGCCTATAGCTGTATTTGTTTTGAGACAAATAAACTGAAGAGAAACGCAAAAAGGCAATTTAACGTTCTATGAATACGTTTGTGACCGTAGTGCTGGCGGCGGGGAAGGGTACTCGTATGCGTTCAGCACTGCCGAAGGTACTGCATCCGCTGGCGGGAAGCCCGTTGCTGAGCCATGTACTGAAGACAGCTGAAGCCATCCCCTCGACCACTTCTTTTGCCTCCCTCGAAGGTCTCGTTTCCAGTCATCGTCCGATTGTGGTGCTTGGGCACGAAGCTGAGCAGGTGCAGGCGGTTTTTGGTGAGCGCTGTCGTTATGCTATTCAAGAGGAGTTATTGGGGACCGGGCATGCTGTGCTGGCGGCGCGAGCTGCTGTGCAGGAGTTGGATCCGCTGCCTGATACCGTGCTGGTTTGTTATGGTGATACGCCGCTGGTGAGGAGCGAGGTTCTGGCGAGCGTGCTGGCTGAGCATTATGCGCGGCGTGCCACCATCACCTTCCTGACGGCTTACACGGAGGAGCCATCGGATTTTGGGCGTGTGGTGCGTGATGATAGTGGGCGGGTGATGGAGATTGTGGAGATGAAGCGTGCGACCGAGGAGCAGAAGCGGATCAAGGAGGTTAATTCGGGGGTTTACTGTTTTGACCGGGAGTGGCTCTGGCCAGTATTGCAGGTGTTGCCGCGCAATCCGGCTGGTGAGTATTACCTGACCGACCTCGTAGGGGTTGCCAGTAGGGAAGGGCGTGAGATCGCGACCGTTGCGGGCACTCTGGACGAGACGATTGGAGTGAACAACCGGGTGCAGCTGGCGGAGGCGGAGCGTATTCTGCGCTTGCGGGTGCTGGAGAGGCATATGTATGGCGGGGTCACGGTGGTTGATCCGGCGACCACCTATATTGATGACGAGGTGCAGATTGGTTGTGACACGGTCATACTTCCTGGTACAATGATAACTGGAAAGACCATCATTGGTAGTGGATGTCGTATTGGGCCGGGCAGCGTTATTGATCGATCGGAGATTGGTGAACGTTGTACGGTGCGTAATTCTGTAGTGGAGGAAGCGGCGCTTGAAGATGGCGTCACGGTGGGGCCTTTTAGCCATTGTCGTCCGGGCGCGCGCCTTGGGCGTAATGTGCGTATGGGGAACTTCGCGGAGGTGAAGAACTCCACAATTGGCGCGGAGACCGATATGCATCACTTCAGCTATATCGGTGACTCTACTGTGGGGGAAGGAGTCAATATCGGCGCTGGTACGATCACCTCGAACTATAACGGGTTGACGAAGCAGAAGTATCATACAACGATTGGTGATGGTGCGTTTATTGGCTGTGATACTGTTCTAGTGCCCCCGGTTACCGTGGGTGAGCACGCCATGACGGGTGCGAGCGCTGTGGTGAACAGGGATGTTCCCCCCAACACTCTGGTGGTTGGTGTTCCGGCTCGTGTATTGCGCGAGTTGCCGCCGTCAGAGAGCTCTCCACAGGAGAGCAACGAGAAGGAGTAAAAACGAATGGACGGCCCTGGCTTAGCTAGCATAGCCGCCGGTATCGATTTTCACATTCCGCAGTTTAACGCGGAGGCATGGTTGCAGCTGGTTGTGATGATTGTGGCCTTGATCCTCTGCGGAGTGGCCTCAGCCGCTGAGACGGCTCTGACTTCCATTAGTAGGATTAAGCTCAAGAACCTGGTTGAGGAGGGCGATGAGCGAGCTGCTGAGATTGAGCGCCTTCTCGCCGAACCGAACAAATTCCTCTCTACCATCCTGATTGTCAACAGCGTAGCCGTGATTGTGGCTTCAAGTATGGCCACGGTCCTGGCGCTGCGTTTTTCTGAGTCGCTGGGTGAGCTGATTTCCTCTATCCTTGTATCGCTGGTTGTGCTGATCTTTTGTGAGATAACGCCCAAGACGGCCGCCGTGCAGAATCCGCTGCGCTGGGCGCGGGTGCTGATTAGTCCGGTGCGGGCTGCGGCCTGGTTGCTGGGCCCGCTGGTCTGGTCATTGAGCAAGATCACCTCCTTCTTTGTGCAACTGATGGGTGGGCATATTATCCATAAAGGTCCTTTTGTGACAGAGGAAGAGCTGCGTCTGCTGGTGACGGTGGGTGAAGAAGAGGGAGTGCTCGAAGAGGATGAGACGGAGATGATTCACAGCATCTTCGAATTTGTGGATACCACCGTGCGCGAAGTGATGGTGCCGCGTATCGATATGATCACGCTCGCGAGCGATGCGACTGTTGCGCAGGCGGTTGACCTGGCGATGGAGGGTGGTTTCTCGCGTATCCCGGTCTACGAGGCCAGCAAGGGCCTTGATGAGATTGTGGGTATTCTGTACACCAAAGACATGTTGAAGCAGCTGCGTGAGGGGCATTCGAGCTTCCCGGTGCGCGACCTGGTGCGGCCAGCCTACTTTGTGCCCGAGACCAAGAAGCTGGATGACTTGTTGCGTGAGATCCGCCAGAATCGTATCCATATGGTGATGGTCGTGGATGAGTATGGGTCGGTTGCCGGACTGGTAACGATTGAGGACCTGGTTGAGGAGATCGTTGGAGATATCAAGGATGAGTATGATCGT
>JAFMRP010000631.1 GCA_017354095.1 Ktedonobacteraceae bacterium | reverse complement strand
CCCCCCCCCCCCCCCCCGGGGTGCAGGGGCTCTGCCCCTGCAAAGTCCCCCCGGCAAGACACAAATTGCCAGACGTGGTACAATCCTACACGACGTACCAAGATGCTGTCGTAGCGAGGAGAGTAGAGACACTATGTCACCCAAAAAAAACATCACCCCCACACTTTCAGAAGAAGAACGCAGCCAGGTCCAGAGCCTGCTCGAACAATATCACCAGCTCGCCGGCCAGTTGCACAACAGCGCGAACCAGCAGGAGGCTGAAACAGCGCTCTCGCCACTCACAGCCATCTCAGAGCCCGCCCAACTCGCCCTGCTCAAAGCCCTGGCCCGCGAGAACCATACCGACGCCGCCGACCTGCTGGCCGCGATCAACGCCTTCGCCCCATCCAAAGAGATTCGCAAAGAGGCCCGCCGCGGACTCCTCCGCCTGGAAACAGCCCACCTGCACCCTCAATGGACACCGCCAGTTGAGCACGCCCCCATCATCTCGCTCAGGCAGCCCAACCAGCCCCGCTTCTGGAAAGGCTGGGTCAGCCAGACACGCGAAGAAGGCGAGGTAGAACTTTTCCTCGCCTGGGAACAGGGCTATGACTATACCGAAGCCCGTCAGCTTATCTTCCTGCTCGACTTCTGGCAAGACGGCGTGAAAGACTGCATCGTCACTATCGAAAGCAAACGCCGCGCCGATGAGCACGCCAACGAGATGCGCGCCAAACTCAACTCCGTCGTCGACTGCACCCTGGCCGAAGGCCGGCGCCTGCTCGAAGAGGCCCTCAGCGTCAACGAGTGGCGCGGCACCCGCCCACACGAGGACTACCGCAACAACCTGCCCACCATCAATAACCTGCTGCTGCAGAATCCCGATCTGGGCGAAGATCGTGGCCTCACCTTCATCGACCCCGAACTAATGGAACAGGAGGTCAGCGTCAACTTCCTCGGCGGCTGGTCCATGGGCGACTACGGCCTTACCTACGACCTGCTCAGCCCCTCTAGCCCCCTGCGCGCAGACCTCACCCGCGACGAATGGATCGAACAACACCGCGCCTGGGCCGGCGAAGCTCACCCCGCCCGCATGGAACTGAGCTTCATCCGCGAAGGCGAGGCCAACCAGGGCCTCATCCTGCTGCCCGGCAGTGCACAATCATCCACCCGCAAAGAGGTCGAAGTCGGCTGGTCACTCGAACTGCTCGATACCCCCCTCAGCGGCACCCTCACAGAGATGCCGCTGGGCACCTCCGTCAACAAAGAAACTGGACGCCACTGGTTCTGGAACCGCTTCACCCTGACCCGCGAACAGAACACCTGGCGCATCCAGCGCATCAGCGATGAAGGCGCCCGGCCTCAGGGCCTCCCCGTCGCCGAACTCCAGCAGCGCATCGAAGAGCATGGCCAGGCCATCTCAAACATCATGGAGCGCACCACCCCAGACCGGGACTCACTGCAGGAGATCGCCTGGCGCTTCGCCCACACCCTGCACTACTACGATGCCCTCATCGCCCTCCTGCCGCTCGACTACCAGGTGCTGCAAGATGCCTATAGCTGCGCCGCCACAACCGGCAACAACGAACGCATGTATGTCTATGCGGAGCGCATGCTGCAGCGCTTCCCCAACGATCGCGTCGCTAACCTGCGCAACCTGGGCGCAGCGCTCATCTCCATCGCCTACAAATACAATGATCCCAGCCTGCAAGAGCGCCAGAACCACCTCCTGGAACGCGCAGAAGAAACACTGCGCCAGGCCACAGCAGAAGACCAGAGCGGGCTCAGCCGCGCCCTGCTGGCCGAGCTTCTCATGAATCGCCAGCGCTACGACGAGGGCAAAGAAGAGCTGCTCAAAGCCAGAGAACAGGTCAGCTCACCACGAGACGAAACCGTTATCGAAGCTATGCTCGGCAACATCGCCCTGGATGAAGAGCATCCCGATGAAGCCATTCAGCACTACCAGCGCGTCACAGAGCTAAGCCCTGACTATCCTGGCATCTGGCTTAACCTGGGCCTCGCACAACGCGAACAGGGCCAGCTTGCCGAAGCCGCCGCCAGCTACAAACGCGCCATCGCCATCGATCCCCAGGAATTGCGCGCCTTCACCGAACTGATCGCGCTCAACATGAACCAGGGATATAAAGAAGAGGCCCGCGAGATCGCCCAGCAAGGCGTCAACGCCAATCCCACGTCCGCCACGCTGCACGCCCTCCTCGCCACCATCCTATTTGATCTTAACAACGCCCGAGACGCCCAGCGCGAGCTGCAAATGGCCGAAGCCC
Source organism: Ktedonobacteraceae bacterium (assembly GCA_017354095.1). Taxonomy (GTDB): domain Bacteria; phylum Chloroflexota; class Ktedonobacteria; order Ktedonobacterales; family Ktedonobacteraceae; genus Bu33. The sequence continues at coordinate 1,898 of JAFMRP010000631.1, read as the reverse complement.
TCGACCCCAACGACCAGCTCGTCCAGGCCGTCCGCCAGCAAGTCTCAAAAATCAAAAAACGCTAAAACCCGGGGCGCTGCCCCTGCCAGGGGCTCGGGAACATCCCCATACGCGTTCTGCGGGGCTTCGCCCCCTGACTGGGGGCGCGGGGGTCTCCCCCACGCGTCGCCTACAGCGACGAGACGTCACAGGGAGGTACAGGGGCTATGCCCCTGCAGGGGCATAGCCCCCGAGATATTTATCCCCCCACGAGCCACCGCAGGCCGCAAGGGGATGCAGGGGCACAGCCCCTGCCGGGGGCTCGGGGGTGCCCCCCCGATAAACCTTTTTCTTTTTGCGAGCCGCCGCAGGCGGCGAGAAGTGGCAAATCAACGAAAGGAAAACAAACATGTCTGGCAAAAACAACCACACACAGCCACCAGACCCACAAATACAACAACTTATCAACACCCACCAGAGCATCGCCGCCAACCTGCACAACAACACGAGCGAGGAAGACATTCGCGAAACACTCGCCCCATGCTTCGACCTACCCGAAGAAAGCCAGCTCACCCTGCTCAAAGCGCTCGCCAGCGAACAAACCGTACAGGCCGCCGACATCGCCCTGGCCATACAAACGTACACCGAGATAAAAGCAGTCCGCAAAGAAGCCCGCCGCGCACTGCTCCAACTGCAAAGCGCGCGCATCTATCCCGCCTGGGAGCCCGCGCCCGCACCCTCAATCACACAAATGATCCAACAATTCGCCGCACCCGCACCCATCGGCGATGACGACGACGACGCGGATTATGATGTAGCTCCGGCCCGCCCCCAATCTCTCATGGGCACGCTGGAAAACGATCTCAGCCTGCTCCGCTCCATGTTCATGGGCAAACCAGCTGAAGGCGCCATCGAAAACTTCCTGATAGCCTGGTCAGATGGACGCTACAACGAAGCCTACGACCTGCTCGCCCTCGACAGCCCACTTCGCGAAGGGCTCACCCGCAAACAATGGGTCAAACGGCGCCAACAATGGCGCCAACAATCACAGCCCGGCGAACTCAAAATTGGCTTCATGCACACTCCAGCCACCGCCACCGGGCCCGACCAGGAAACCGTCGTCGATACCGGCTGGTCACTGGCCTTCGCAAACCGGCCAGACCACGACGAGGTATTGCCCGAACTACCCCAGGCCACCCTGACCTATGCCGAATCCGGACGCCACTGGTTCTGGTCCAGCTACACCCTGACCGAAGAACATGGCAAACCACGCATCATGCAAATGACAGACGAAGGCACCCGGGCCAGCCAGCTACCCACCAGTGAACTACAACAACGCCTCGACGAAATCGCCGCCCTCGCAACCGAACGCTACACACAACTGGAAGCAGAAGCCCGCGAGATGAACGAAGCACTGGAAGAGGACGAGGACGATGAAGTAGAAGAGCTCAACACCGAAGAACTGAGCAACACCGAAGAACTGGAGGACGAAGAAACAGACCTCGACGACCTGGAAGATGATGAGGACGATGACGACGAGGACGATAGCGACCTCGCCTGGGAATTCGGTACCATGATGGAACGTGCCCAGGAAGCATTCCACATCACAACACGCGCTCTACACTACAGCGACGCTCTCATCGCGCAGGAGCCTACTGCGGACATCACTATCTATCAGAAAGCCTTCGAGCAGTCGGGCATCACACAAGACCTGGAACGTGCCGCTACCTACGCTCAGCTCATGGCGGAGCGTTTCCCCGCACAACGCAGCGAAGCTCTCTGTATGCTTGCCACCGCTCAGACAAGAATCGGCGAAATGCTGGCCGATGAGATGGATGATGAGCAGGCAGAACACTACGCCGCCCTGGCCGAAAAGACACTGCGCGAAGCATTTGAGACCTACAACGACCCGACCAGCG
>JAFMRP010000630.1 GCA_017354095.1 Ktedonobacteraceae bacterium | reverse complement strand
ATCGTTTTTCGCCAGCGTGGTCACCAGTTTATTAGGATCGTAGGTTGGGCGGCTCAGCATGGCCAGGATCTCGCCGGTATGTGGATCCGAGACGATCACCGAGCCGCGTTTGGAAGCGAACGTACCTGATCCATCGGCATAAGGCTCATCGAAATGTTTGGCCACGGATTTCTGGATGCGCTCATCGATGGTCAGGTAGATGTCGCTGCCGATCGGCGGGCGATGGAGCAGCTTATTCATGGAGTTATCCAGGGCTGTCATGCCCACTTTGCCACTGAGGTAATCGTCGTACTGGTGTTCGATGCCAGTAGAGTTCAACAGAGGGCTGACATAGTAGCCGATGACGGGGGCCAGGGAAGAATCATAATATTTGCGCAGGTAGCCGCAGCCGCCGATGGTCGATGGCACCGACTCGGCCAGCAGCACCCCATTGCGATCAAAGATGCGCCCACGCTGGGGGGCGTTATCGTTCAGGCAGGTACGCCCATTATGGATATTGGAGGAAACGGGTCCGGCGACCACGACCTGCCAGTAGACCAGGCCGATGCTCAGCGCCAGGAACAGGGCCACGAAGAGCAGCGTTAATTTGCGGATGTTCGAACTGATATTCATGGCGAAAAGCGCCCCTTATTTTGACACATGCTGATATACATCTTCACGGAGTCTATCATTGTTATGTACGACTGACAAGTGGCAGAGGTCACATCTAGTACGCCTGGTCCTTGCAATTACGCGTTGGAGCGCCAGTTTCGCAACATTTCCTCGATGCTATCCCCGCCAAACTTCTCAATCAGGGCCTCAGTGAGCACGATGGCCATCATAGCTTCGCCAACCACGCCAGCGGCGGGAACGACACAGACATCGCTCCGTTCGTAGCGGCTCTGATCGATATTTTCGCCGGTAGACAGATCGACCGAGGGAAGTGGATGGGCCAGCGTGGGAATGGGTTTGACGCCAACCCGTACCACCAGGGGTTCGCCATTGGAAATGCCGCCTTCAATGCCGCCAGCATTATTGGAGAGGTGATACCAGTGGCCAGCCTCATCGCGGCGCAGCACGTCATGGACCTGGGAGCCGGTGGTGTGGGAGGACTGGAAGCCCGAACCGATCTCCATAGCTTTCACCGATGGGATACTCATCATCGCCATGCCCAGGCGGGAGCTCAGGCGGCGGTCCCACTGGCTATAGCTACCGAGACCGATGGGGACGCCCAGAGCCAGGACCTCAAAGACGCCGCCGCAGGTATCGCCGTGGCGCTTGGCTTCCAGGATACGCTCGATCATTTTCTCAGTCAGGTTGGCATCGGCGCAGCGCATGGGAGAATTTTCGACGGCCTCCCACATATCTTCGGGGTAGGCATCGCGGGTAATGGGGCGAGGAGTTTCATAGCCGACATCGACGACAGAGAGCACGTGGCTATGTATGCTCATGCCGAACTGTGACAGCAGCTGGCGGCACAGCCCGCCCACGGCCACCCGGGATGCCGTTTCGCGCGAGCTGGAGCGTTCGATGACATTGCGGATATCGGTGTGGCCATATTTCATAGCGCCGGTAAAGTCGGCATGACCGGGGCGTACGCGCGAAACGGCCTCCATTTGAGCCTCGACCGGTTCGGCGTTCATGCGTTCCTCCCAGTTCACCCAATCGAGATTTTCGACCTGCATAGTAACAGGTGAACCAAGGGTCTTGCCGTGACGTATACCAGAAAGGAAGCGCACGGCATCTTTTTCGATCTTCATGCGACCACCACGGCCATAGCCACCCTGACGGCGGCGCAGGTCGGAATCAATGATACTTTTCTGTATGGTCAGTCCGGCGGGCAGGCCTTCTACAACCATCGTCAGGCACGGGCCATGGGACTCACCGGCAGTCAAAAAGCGGAACATGTGGGTACTCCTATCAAATATGATGGAAAAACACGATAAAAACAGTGACGAGCAACGTTATTCACAACAGATAATCTTTTCGATGGATACTATTTGCTCTTTACTAAAGATCCTAATTTCACAAGGATTATTATAACATCACTCTGTTTATGCGTCATTATGACAATCAACCAGAAACTTTACTTATGGACAAGGGGAACTTTATAAGTTTCTTTTTTAATCTTCAATTGCAGTCGCATATTGACACAAAACACATGTTTACTTTACAATACGTTTGGCCATTACTTTGCGTATTTATTGACTCATTTTAAACAACCAAGTGCATCCAGGAGGGCTCGAATTATGTCCCCGGAACAATCATCTGGCAAGATTGGTAAGTCCGTAGGAGAAAAATTGCGAGCGGCACGTATAGCTCAACACTACACCCAGAGCCAGTTGGCAACGCCTGACTTTTCGGTGAGCTATATTTCCGCTATTGAACGTGGCCAGATTCATCCTTCATTGCGTGCTCTGGAAATACTTGCAGGGCGGCTAGGGCTGTCTTCAACGCAGCTGTTGCCTGCCAAATCTCAGCAAGAGGAGCGGCATACAAGTTCATTAATTATTAGTGAACGAGATGAGGATGAGATAGAGTTGGTGCTACTAGAAGCCAACATTGCCATTAGACAAGAGATGGTAGAGCAGGCTATTGCTCAGCTGGAAAAGCTCGCGTCACGCCGTATTAAACGTTCACAACAATTACAGCAACGCTACTTGCTTGGTTGGGCCCATTTCGTATCGGGGCAGTTCCAAGAGTGTGATTACATTTTGACTGAAGCCATACAAATAGCGAAGGATCTGAACGATAACTATCAGCAATTACGCATTCTCAACTTGCAGGCCCAGACCCAGGCAGCGATGCGTAACTATGCCCAGGCGCTGCTAGCGCATCAGCGTTGTCTGAACATTCTGGAAACTGAAGAGGTGCATGATCCATTCTTCACCGCGCAAGTATACATGCATATGGGGCAGCATTATACGCAATTGGAGAACACTCGCCAGGCATTGGAGATGTTTCATAAAGCGATTGATATTGTCGAAAATCTGACGACGACCAGGGCGGTTCAGACGGCTTACTGGGAATTGTGCCGGCAATACAGTGAGTCCAAGGCTTATGACCTGGCATCGTTATATGCGTATAAGAGCGCGCAGGTCTCTACCCAGGAGATGGGGAAGCAGCTGAAGAGTGAGTTATATTACTATCTTGGCCGGGCACTCATCAATATAGATGATGAGCAGGCCAGGACGTTCCTGGACGAGGCATTGGAGCGCGAGGGAGTCAAGCAGGATGCGTTAACACTTGCCAGCATTTACACGCGCTATGCTGAGTGGTACTTTAAGCGGGGGGATTTGCAGCAAAGCGCGCAGAGCGCACAGAAGGCCTGTGAACTGGCGCGGGCGGCGGGTGACACCATGATCGGGGCCGAGGCGCATATTATACGCGGGCGTATTGCTTATGAGCAAAAGCATCCCGAGGCAGGAGACGAGCATTTCGTAGCTGGTCTGGATATGCTTGAGAGGACGGGTGGTCATGAAGAGATGGCCAACGAGTCGGTACGATACGCCGAGCTGTTGGAATCGTCAGGGAAGGAGCGCGAGGCGTTTACCTACTTCAGGCGGGCTTTCCAGAGCCAGCAGAAGCTTGGGAAATAGGATGTGATTGTTTTCAGGCCGCCGGCCGTACCTCCTGAAGTGTGATATACTGCGTGCGCAGAGACAGAGAGGAGGAAACGATCGATGTCAGAAGAGAAGATCGATACGGCACGGCAGTTGACGCACCTGGATGCGAGCGGAAATATCCACATGGTGGATGTGACCGAGCGAGCGGAGACGACACGCGAGGCGGTAGCGAAGGCGCGGGTTCGCATGGCTCCGCAGACAGTACGATTGATCGAGACGAATCAGGTAACGAAGGGAAGCGTGCTGGAGGTGGCGAAGATCGCCGGTATTATGGGTGCCAAGCAGACTCCACAATTAATTCCCCTATGTCATCCACTGCCGATGACGCATATCGACATACAATTCGCGGTGAACAGTGCTGAGGGCGTGATTGACATTGAGGCACGGACACGAACCACATATAAGACCGGGGTAGATGTAGAGGCGTTGACAGCGGCCATGATTGCATCGCTGACGATTTACGACATGTGCAAAGGGGTAGACACGACCATTATGGTTGAGCAGGCTTATATCGCGCTGAAAGCGGGTGGGAAAAGTGGCACAGTAGCGTTTGAGCCAGAGAAGG
>JAFMRP010000629.1 GCA_017354095.1 Ktedonobacteraceae bacterium | reverse complement strand
TGGAAATAAAACTCTGCCTCAGAAAAGTGTCCCTGTACCCCTACAGTTACACCTAAGTTCATGAGCAGGATACATAGCTGTTCGCGATCCCTGCTTTGTCGTGCCAGGGTTAAACCTTCTTTGAGATAGATTTCTGATTTAGCGAATTCTCCCTGGCTAGCGGCGAGCGAGCCAAGGATTCTGAGGAGGCTATAGGTTCGCTCGCTATTACCAATCTGGCGAGCCAGGGTTAATCCTTCCAGGAGATGAGCCTCGGCCTGCGCGTATTCTCCGCGTTTCCATTTCACATTACCGAGGCCGGTGAGCAGGGCGCAGATTCTTTCGGCGTTGGCTTCCTGGCGAGCCAGAGACAGGCCTTCCTGGAAGTAGGCTTCGGCCTGGGGATAGTTGCCAAGGCTTTGCGCGATCTCGCCCAGGCCGGTGAGCAGGGCGCAGATGCCCTCGGTGTTGGCTTCCTGGCGGGCCAGGGACAGGCCCTGCTGGTAGTGTTCTTCGGCCTGGGCGTAGTTGCTCTGTTTCTGCGCCATCTGGCCCAGGTAGAGCAGAGCATTGATGATACCGTGCGGGTCGCCCAGCGCCAGGGCGGCCTCGCGCGCGCGCTGTACGTGCGTCTCGACCTGATCATACCAGGCGCGCAGCAGCATGAACGGCGCAAAGGCCATGACCGCGCGCAGCAGTTCGGGTTGTTTGGCGAGGCGGTGCGCCGCGTCGAGCGCCGCCAGGATCGTCGTGCTTTCCAGGTCAAGCAGTTCGGAGTTTTTGCGGTGGTTCTCCACATAAACCGTCACGTAGTCGATCAGGCGGGAGTAGGCGGCATCGGCGCTGGCCTCGTCCAGGCGCAGGTAGGCGTAGTCGGCGATGGTCTGGTGCAGCGTATAGCGTCCCGAGCCGCTGCTCTCCAGCAGGCCGGTATCGTTGAGGGCGTCGAGCATATCGTAATCGCAGGCCGCCACGACCAGCGCGGCCTCTTCGGAGAAGCTGTTGGGCCGTGGCGGGAAGACGGCCAGCGTGCGCAGGGCTGAACGCTGGCGCGGGGTCAGAAACTGGTCGGTCACGGCGATTACCGATTGCAGCGAGATCTGGGTTTCGCCTGTCGAGAGACTGGGATGCTTCTCAACGGGTGCACGCTGCTCGCTGAGGTTGAGGCGTTCGCGGGCATCGCTCAATCGCTGCAGGGCGGCCTGGATGCGCCGTGCCTGTCCCGTGTAGCCCTGTTTGCGCAGGTAATTGCCCATCAGCGTCAGAGCCAGGGGCAGGCCGCCGACCGCCTCCACGAGGTCGAGCGCCCGGCCCTCTTCCAATCCCACAACCTGGGGAGCCAGCTGGCGCAGCAGGTCCATGCCCTGCTCGGTATTCAGCTCGCGCAGGGTATGAGCACCATCAATCGTAATGTGCGAGGCGATATGGGGGAAGCGGGTTGTGACCAGGTGCGCGCAGGCCGGGCCGCCAATCATAAAGATTTGTGCCGCCTCAAGTGTCCAGGCATCGTCGATGACCAGCAGCAGGGAGCGGCGGCCGATAGCTTCGCGCAGAGCGTCGCCCCAGGCTCCAGGTGTGCTCAGCGCCGTCATCTGCGCTTCCGAGAGGCCAAGCAGCTTGCCCCAATGGCTGAGCAGCACGGGGATCTGCGGTTCTGGTCCCAGGGCGGCCCAGAGCACGCCGTCGCGGAAGTGTGCGCGGATGGTGGGATCGTGCGCCAGGGCGATAGTGAGAGCTGTTTTGCCGACGCCGGGCAGGCCATTGAGCGCGGTCAGAGCTACGCTGCCGCCGTGGATCAGGCGCTGGCGCGTGATGCTCAGTTCTTCGTCGCGCCCGATCAGGGGAGAGGCCGCCGGGCGTGGGATGGTCCAATCGTAGATAGGGGCGCTCTCGCCGGTCTGTGCGGGAGTGGGAGCAGTGACGGTGGCAGCGGCGGTCGGGGTAATGCTGGCTTCTTGCTCGTCGGGCGTGGGCAGCAGGTCCAGCTCCTCCTCGCTCCTGCGGAAGAGTTCACAGAGTTTGTGCCGGAAATAGGGACCGGGGCGGGTAACGCCTCGCTCCCAGCGGCTCACATTGACGAGTGTAGTATTGAGGTGATTCGCTACTTCTCGCTGTGATAGCTTGCGCTGCATGCGTGCTTCGACGAGCCGCGAACGCGGTGTGGTTTCCTGTGTATTCATAGCAATCCACCTTTATATGGGTACGCCTGGACGATGTAGAGAAACACTACCTCCTGGTGATTGACGCTGCCTTTTTGCTGTCACAGAGAAAAATGATAAATCTGTATAAAGAAATGATAACATATGCTCTTAGTACTTCGCACCTGTATAGATCATAATTGAGGTAGGAATATCGCGGGATGCGAAGACGGTGGACATCGTAAAAAGGTGTCCATTAGAATGAACGCGTTATGGATTAGAACTAGGGGCTGGTCAATGAAACTCGACGAAATGAGCGACATGTGCACCATACTGGTAGAACCGGAAGATGAGCGTGCCGCTGTAGTGAGCCAGGTAGCGCGGCAGCGTAAACCGGTCGTGATTGTGGTACCGGAGCTCGCCAGCCATGTGTTTCACCATCCGGGCCATTTCGTTGAGTTGCGCCAGTTGAAGCGCCAGCGCGGCGTGGCGATTACGCTGGTCATTATGGGTAACGAGCAGATACGCAACTACGCACGCCGCCAGAGCTTCGCCGTTTACTCATCGCAGGAGACGTGCGCCCGTGCTCTCGCGCGCCGTGATCGTCTCTATGCCGCTCGCTGTCGTACCGGAGATGTACACGGGGAAGCGCGCGGTGTGACCTGTGTGCAGGAGCGGGAGCAGAGGCGCATGGATGTGCCCGAGCTGCCGGCTCATTTCGGCCAGTTTGACATGGCATGGTATGGCGATGGTCCTATTGTAGTGCCATCGACTGATCCACTGGTTGAAGAGTGTACGCAGCCGCTGCCGCGTTACACTGTTCGCGGGACGGTGGATACCGTGATGCTCGTGCTCGTCGTGCTGCTGGTTATCGGCATTCTGGGAGGCGTCGGCTTCGGTTATCTATTATCGATGGTTTCTTAAATATTACAGGCCAGGGAGAGAATGAGCATGCAAAAATTATTAGTGAGAAGCAGAAATACTGCTGACCTGCTGAACGCAGAAAAGGAACATATTCTTCATTTCTCGCTTCAGGGAGCATTGCCCGAAGGGCACACCCTGGCGCTCAACACCACCTTTGGTGCTCTCTCGTACATGGCTTGTGAGGATAACCGGGCGCGTCTGATGATGCAGGAGCAGTTTACCAGCACCGAAATGAGCGTATTGTTGCCTCTGCTGGATATGTTCCCATACTATTGTCCCTACGAAGTCATGTATGCCAGCTTCTACAACGGCAAAGTATCTGACAAAGTGGTGGAGCGCTGCCGGCGTCGTTTGCTCGAGGCACAGGAGGAGGGCATTTGGGATCAGGAGATGCGCCCGGTGCGTGGAGCGCTCTCTCGCGCGCGTCTCAAGCTGCGCCCCTTTGGCATTGATATCTCCTCTATCCTCTCCACTGGCTATATTCTGATGGTTGGCGATATGCGCAGCCCGGTTGTAGGAGGCTGAAGCAGAAACTTTCGCAAGATAACTTATCGCCTCCTTAAGAGTGGCGCGATCGGGTGCAGAGCGGGCGCCTGATCGCGCCGCTGTTTTATCAGTTGTGCAGCGTCAGGCATCAGAGGACAGGCTGGTCAGTTGCTCACTGAGTTCCCACAGGCTTTTGCGCAGGTTTTCGTCGTAGGAAGGCTGTGCTGATTTTTTCTCCTTGCTCTTCTCGAAATATTTGCCGGTCACCCCTTCAACCTCGGGTGAAGAGGCCAGATAGATGGTCGTGCGCGCTCCCTCTTCTGGTGGGACGCCGAAGAAGCGTGAGATAACGCTGATCCAGCGCAGGAATGCTGGTAGCGGCTGGCTCCAGATATTGGTGGCCACGACGCCGGGATGCAGCACGTTTGCGGTCACACCCGCGCCATCCAGGCGGCGTGCCAGCTCGTAGGTGAAAAGCACCTCCGCCAGCTTCGATTGTCCATAGGCGCGCATCAGCTGGTAGCTGCGCTCCATATTCCAATCGACGGGATCAACTACGCGTATATAGTGGGCGTCCGAGCTTACATTAATAACGCGAGATGGCGCGCTGGCCTTGAGCGTATCCAGCAGCAGATGCGTGAGCAG
>JAFMRP010000628.1 GCA_017354095.1 Ktedonobacteraceae bacterium | reverse complement strand
GTGATACCTTCATAGCCGGTGAATTCGGTTGGGCCGACCCGTTTCAGAATCTCGGCCAGCGCGCGATCGTCCTGAGCCTGGGTAAAGGCGCTGGCGGCGCGGCTGCGTTCCTGCTGGCGCTGCATCGACTCTTCAAAGCCGGAGGCATCGATCGTAAGGCCATGTTCGGCAGCGATTTCCTGGGTCAGTTCGACCGGGAAGCCGTGTGTATCGTAGAGTTTGAACACCTGCTCGCCGGGAATGACAACCTGCTTCTTCTGTTTGAGATCGTCCAGCAGTTCATTGAGCAGAGCCAGGCCGGTATTGAGGGTCTGGCCAAACTTCTTCTCCTCCAGACTGAGAATTTCAACGATGCGATCGCGCCGTGTGTGCAGTTCGCTATAGTAGTCGCCCATCAGTTTGATCACGGTATCGGCAGCGATAGAGAGGAAGGGTTTATCGAGGCCGAGCAGTTTACCGTGGCGCACGGCGCGGCGCAGGATGCGGCGGAAGATATAGCCGCGCCCCTCATTGCCGGGCAGCACGCCATCCGCGGCCAGGAAGACCAGAGCGCGCGCGTGATCGCCGATCACACGCAGGGAGGCATCGATGCGCGCATCCCGGCCATAGGCGGTGCCGGCCAGCTCGGCGAATCGATCGATGATGCCACGGAACAGATCAACGTCGAAGACAGACTCTTTGCCCTGCAGGACCATCGCCAGGCGCTCCAGGCCCATGCCAGTATCGATATTCTTCCTGGGCAGTGGTGTGCGCTTGCCGTCAAGATCCTGGTAGAATTGCATAAAGACCAGGTTCCAGATTTCCAGGAAGCGTTCACAATCGCAGCCCGGCTTGCAGTCAGCGCGGCCACAGCCATGCTCCACGCCGCGATCGTAGTAGATTTCGGAGTCCGGGCCGCAAGGGCCGGAGGCGCCGGGGGGTCCCCACCAGTTATCATCGAGGCGTACGATGGCCTCATCGGCAAAGCCGGCGATCTCGCGCCAGTACTGAGGAGCTTCGTCATCGGATGGGTGAACTGTTGGGTGCAGGCGATCGGCTGGCAGTTGCAGCACGCTGGTCAGGAATTCCCAGGCGAAGCTGATGGCATCGCGTTTAAAATAGTCGCCGACCGAGAAATTGCCCAGCATTTCAAAAAACGTCAGTGTGCGCTGGTTGCCGACTATATCAATATCTGTAGTACGAAAGCATTTCTGCGAAGAAGTGAGTCGCACCGCAGGAGGAGTTTCTCGTCCCAGGAAATAGGGAATCATCTGCTGCATACCGGCGGTAGTGAGCAGCACCGTGGGATCATTGCGCGGCACCAGGGACGAACTGGGCATTTTGTGGTGTCCTTTCCCGGCAAAGAAATCCAGGAAGCGCGCACGAATTTCGGCCCCAGTCAGGGTAGTATTAACAGACACAGCATCCTCCTCAATACAAACACAGCACTATAGCGTAGGGAATGCCTGGAGCATTCGCCAGGATTGTTGTAATATAGACGCGAGTGAACCATGCTATGCGCCGCAATATCCATGAGACGTTTTTTAACATGATATGGCGCATATATGCATGCGCCATTATATCAAAGAGGGGAAATCATCGCAATGGAGAGCGGACGGCCAAATGATCGTACAATCATTCCACGACGAACGCTCCTGGTTTTATGTGGTCCAGCTGGAAGTGGTAAAAGCACGTTCGCGCGCTGGCTTGTCCAGTCCCATAATTTTCCAGCGACAACCATTGTTGCTTCTGATTACTGCCGGGCTATGGTCTGCGATGATGAGAATAGTCAGCTGGTTAATCGGGATGCATTCGATCTCTTTCACTATATTATTCATAAACGCATGCTACAAAATTGCCTGACGATTGCCGATAGCACGGCATTGATGCCCGAGGCTCGCCAGCGTCTGCTGGGACTGGCCAGGCGTCACCTGTACCATACGTGCCTGCTGATCCTGGATGTGCCGCTTGAGCAGAGCATTCAGCAGGATAGCAAGAGACAGCGTGTAGTTGGCAGAGAAGTGATCGAGTTTCACGCTGAACAGCTGCGCCAGGCGCTATTGAGCATCCCCAACGAAGGGTGGGACGAATATCATATTTTGCATGAGCCACGCTTTGTAGTAGAAATAAACGAAGAAACGCGTTAAAATGTAGCATAGAGATGTCGTTCTTTTAGGTGGGCACCTTTCCTGAGAGAGCGAGTGGTAACTATGCGAAGGAGGCATAAAAAGGCACATCATAGTGCCTTCTACAGCGAAGAGACGGAACCTGCCCTGGGGAGAATTACGGCTCCTCTTCCGACTTACCTGCTGCCATATGATCCCTGGTGGCGGCGCTTGCTGTGGGCGGTTGGCCGTTTCTGCGAGGCTATTGTGCGCAAAGTCAATCAACTGCTGGGACTGGCGCTGGCGGTGCTGTTGCTGCTGCTTTTTACGCGCGTGGTGTTGACATTCTTCAGCCTCAATAACAGCCTGTTCGTCCACTGGGTATATCTACTGAGCGATCCCCTGATTTTGCCTTTCACCAACCTGCTGCCCATGCTGCCTTTCGACGGTTACCGCCTGGATGTTTCGACGCTGATAGCCATCGTAATCTACGCCCTGGTAGTGGCGATTGTGCGCCAATTCATTAAAGTGCTGGTGGCACGCAGTTAAAAAGCCGGCACAAAGTTTAAAGTGCTGGCACAGAGTTGATGAGGCAGCATTGAACGAGAGAAGCGATTTGTGATACCATGCCACTGTACGGAATACCACATACAGCTGGGTTTTGTGTTTATTTTCACTGCAAGCTCAGAAAGGATAGAGCGATGACGACAGAGCTGAACGGGACACAGATTACCTGGTTTGGGCATGCCACTTTCAAAATTACCAGCCCGCAGGGGAAGGTTATTCTGATTGATCCGTGGTTGACGGATAATCCCTCCTGTCCGCCAGAGTTGAAGCGCGTTGATAAGGTTGATCTACTACTGGTGACGCATGGACATTTCGATCATACCGGCGATCTGCTCGCGGTGGCGAAGCAGCACCAGCCGACGACAGTAGCGGTTATGGAGTTGGCGGGCTGGCTTGGTTCCAAGGGAGTCAAGACTGCTATCGACCTGAATATTGGCGGGTCGGAGACCTTTGAGGGCATCACGGTCAGTGCGACGCAGGCCTTGCATACATCGAGCCTTCCGGGTGAGAATGTCTATGTCGGGGTGCCGATTGGCTTTGTGATCCGGCTGGAGAACGGGCTGACTATTTATCACGCGGGCGACACGACTGTATTCAGTGATATGCAGCTTATTCGCGAGCTCTACGCGCCAGATATTGCCGTATTGCCAATTGGTGATCACTACACAATGGGACCGAAGGCCGCAGCACTGGCGGTGCGCCTGCTGGGTGTAAAGCAGGTTATACCAATGCACTATGGCACCTTCCCGCTGCTGACGGGTACGCCGGCTGCTCTGCGCGAGGAGTTGGGGCGCATCGGACTGAGCGACGTCGAGGTAGTCGCGATGACGCCAGGACAGACCATCAAATAAGGCGAGGAGCCTTGCATGATTCTGGAGATGGGGCCGCCCGAATGGGCGGCCTCGCTTTTTTGGGAGAGGGGATCAGTCCTCATTGAGGCGCAGAACCAGCGACAGCGCTGGTCGAGAGACAACGCGCACCATCAGGCCTAGGGCCACAATACAGATGCCGACAATCGCCGCAAGCGCCAGGCCGGACAGGACGGGTACGATAATCTGGATGGGCGGGATATTTTGCAGCAGGAAAAACTCCTGGCTCGTGAAATCGGTGTTGGGCGGGCTGGTATAGAGCAGGGACGGCACCACATTGAGCGAGAGAAAGGCACCGAAGAGCACGCCGAGCACGATCGATGTCGAATAGATAATCGCCTGCTCCCAGGTCAGAACACTGGCGACCTGGCGTGGTGCGGCACCTAGAGCGCGCAAGATCGCGAAGTTCGCGATACGGCCACGCGCACTCAGCCAGGAAGCGATAAAGTTACCGATCAGCGCCAGCAGGAGCGCGGTAGTGGCTCCGAGAGACAGAATGCCGATCAGATCCATATATAGCGGCTCGCGATGGAGGTCACTAATCAGCACCCGGCGATCATTGAGGGGGGAGAGCTGCAAGTCGCCGCTCGCCAGGACAGAGCGTACACTGGCAAGAGAGCGTGTATCGTCCGCCGTGCGTATCCAGGCGAAATTAGCT
>JAFMRP010000627.1 GCA_017354095.1 Ktedonobacteraceae bacterium | reverse complement strand
GAGGTGTGAAGCTTTTGAACCTTGTGTGAAGCTTGTGTGAAGCTTTGGATCGGCCTCTGAAGCCGTGTGAAGCTTTGTGAAGCTTTTTTGCACGGAATTTTGGCCCACCACATTTTCCCTGCCTCCCCCTCGCCCCACCCAAAATGTAGGGCCACCCCTTGCGGGTGGCCGGTGGGCTTGCGGGTGCCCCGAGGTGTCCCCTAGCATATATACCCATATATAACACGTTTGCGTAACTCTAACACACTTTTTGCGTTATCTAATAATAGAGACATCAAATAATAGAGATAGCAAAACCCAAAGGACCCACCCATGCAGGACACACCTTCACCCGCCGGCGAGGCGACAATCAAATACGTTGGCCGCAGACCACTGGCCCTCCCAGGTGCAGGCAACGACGAAAGCCTGCGCTACCACATCGTCCGCCAGATCGGCGAGGGCGGCTATGGCGCGGTCTACGAGGCCCGCGATACCTTCTACAACAACCACCGCGTCGCCATTAAGTCCATCAATCTGGCCGGTCTCAACGCCACGGAAGTCATCGAGGCAACCGACGGCTTCAACCGCGAGGTGAAGCTGCTCAGCGGCCTGCGCCATCCTCACCTGCCGCGCGTCTACGATCACTTCACCGACCCCGAGCACTGGTACCTCGTCATGGACTATATCGATGGCGAGACCCTGGAAACATACCTGGAACATAGCCGCAACCAGCTGCGCTACCTCGGCCTTAGCTTCGGCGGCTGCCTCCCCCTCCCCGAAGTCTTTAACATCGTCCTGCAGCTCTGCAGCGTGCTGGAGTACCTGCACACGCTCAAACCACCCATCATCTTCCGCGATCTCAAGCCGGCTAATATCATGCGCACTGCTCGCGGCCAGCTCTACCTGATCGACTTTGGTATCGCGCGCCACTTCAAGCCGGGCCAGGCTAAAGATACGATCCCGCTCGGCTCCCCAGGCTATGCCGCCCCCGAACAATACGGCAAGGCTCAGACCGATCCGCGTGCCGATATCTACAGCCTGGGCGCCCTGCTGCACCATCTCCTCACAGGCAGCGATCCCGCCGAGAACGCCTTCCATTTCGCTCCTCTCCCGGCGCTGCCATCCACGCTCGCTGGCCTGGATCGCCTGCTCTCCGATATGCTATCAAATAACCCTGCTCAGCGCCCGCCTTCTATCCGTGTTGTTGGTCAGGCGATCGCTGCCTACTCGCGCAACATAGCGGCCTCTCCTCGGCCCACTATGCAACCCGGACCTTTCGGCGCCCCACAACATACTGGCAGCTTCAGCCTCTCCTTGCCACCGTTATCTCCCCAGCAGTCGGGCGCCTTCAATACTCCCTTGCCGCCTCTGCCCCCTCCTTTCCAGCAGCAGCCGGGTGCCTTTGGCGCACCCTTACCACCTCTACCACCCCCTCTGTCTGCCCAGCAGCCCTACTATGTCCCCCGGCAGCCCATCGCGCCACCCACACCGCTGCCCTCTTCGCTGTATCCAACCAGCCCCACCGGAGCCGCCCAACAACTACAGATGCAGCCGCCGCTTCGGCAGCAGGCCATTGGCAACTCCAGGCAGGCCACGTCAAATAGCAAGATCAGCCGCCGCGCCGCGATTGGCATCGGCGCTGGGATATTCGCTATTATCTGGGGTGGCAATATCATTAATCAACTCAGCCGGGATCACAGCACCACCTCTATCCCACCAGCATCCTCAATGCCCTCATCGCCGTCCCGGCCCCTCCTGGATAGCAGGCTCACCTATACGGAACATACACAACCCGTCGTCTCCCTGGCCTGGTCGTCCGACGGCCAGTACATCGCCTCCGTCGAACAGGGCGCGCGCTCCTTCAACGTCTGGAACGCAATCAATGGCGAGACACTGCGGCAATCTTCTCCCCTCTCCAGCGCTATCACCGTGCTCTCCTGGTCGCCCAATGGCGACTATATCGCCTGCGGCCTGGCCGACGGCACCGTCACCATCCGATCCGCGATAAAAGATCTGACGCTCTCTACCCGCAAATTTCATAAGAAAGAGGTCAGGGCTCTGACCTGGTCACCTGACCGGGAAAGCATCGCCTCCGCTGGCGTGGACGGCACCGTCCACATCTGGAATTACCAGGACGGCAGCAACCACATCACCATCAAAAATACGCAGCAGGGCACAGCGGCTCATACCCCCGTCAGTCTGGCCTGGTCACCCGACAACCAGTACCTCGCCACCGGCGGCACCACACCTCAGATCTTCGATGCCACAACCGGCCAGCTTCTCATCTCCTACTCTGGATATAGCGATATCTACGCCCTTGACTGGGCACCGAATGGTGAATACCTTGCCGCTATCGATCGCTCAGGCACACTCTACTGCTGGAATGTTGGATATAATCCAAACTACAATACGCTTATGTGGCAGAAAAACCTGCTGTCCTACGATCTGCACACGGATAATCGCGCATCTGTCAAATGGTCGCCCGATAGCAGCTATATCGCCGCCGCCACAGGCGACAGCAATGTGTATCTCTGGGACAAACTGGGCAACTCCATCGGCAGCTACCAGAGCCAGAGCGACGTCATAAACACAATAGCCTGGAATCCGGCCTCTGGAGCTAATGACACTTACACTCTCGCCTCAGGCAGCGATGACACAACCGTGAGCGTCTGGCCATTCTCACCAGGCGACTCCAACTAAATGGGAACCTGGTAAAATATCTCTATATCTATCGCAATCTTCAATCAAGAGGAGAAAATGCACATGCTTCCCTGGTCCAAAGAAATGCGTGGACGCTTTGACGAGGCACTATTCGAGAGCGACGTGCTCAAAGACAATCGCCTGGGAGATCCCTCTCAGCGCCCGCTCTGGATCTATCTGCCGCCCGGCTACGATGACGATCCCAACCGCCGCTACCCCAGCGTCTACATGATTCAGGGCTTCACCGGCCAGCTCGATATGTGGCACAATCGCGCTCCCTTCCGCAAAAACTTCCCCGAACTGGCCGATGACCTGTTCGCCAGTGGCGAGGCCCCTCCCTGCATCGTGGTCTGGGTCGATTGCTGGACCTCGCTCGGCGGCAGCCAGTTTGTCGATTCGCCCGCGACTGGTCGCTACCATACCTACCTCTGCGATGAGATCGTCCCCTGGGTCGATGCCCACTATCGCACCCTACCACAGCGCGAGCATCGCGGCATCGCCGGCAAATCGAGCGGCGGCTACGGCGCGATGATCACTCCCATGCTGCGGCCCGATCTGTGGGGCGGCCTGGCCACTCACGCGGGCGATTCCCTCTTCGAGACCTGCTACCTGCCTATGTTCCGCGAATCGGTCCGCTTCCTGCGCGAACGCTATGGCGGCTCCTTTGAACGCTTTTTTGAAGACTTCCGCAGCCGCCCGGCCTTCTCACGCCCCGGCGACGATTTCCTGCTCAACGATTATGCGATGGCCGCCTGCTACTCGGCCGACGAAGATGGCACCATCCACCTGCCCTACGACCTCGATACCGGCGAACTGATCCCCGAAGTCTGGCAGCGCTGGCTCTATTGGGACCCCGTGCGCATGGTTCCAGCCCACGCTGAAGACCTGCGATCGATGCGCGCCATATACATCGATGCCGGCAGGCGCGACCAGTTCTATCTCGATCTGGGCGCCGAGGCTTTCCGCCGCGCGCTGGCACAGATCGGCGTCACCGATGTCTTCTTTGAACTGTTCGATGCCACTCATTCGGCCATCGAGTACCGCTACCCGCTCAGCCTGCGCTACCTCGCCGAGCGCCTCTCACCCTGAGCCACAACCGGTCCGGGAGACGCTGCCTCTCCGGACCGGGCACCCACCTCCACTCCATCACTCACTTGCCCACGCCACAGCCGCCCATAGCCACCGTCTGCCACTCTCCGCCTGCCCAGCGCCATACAGGGCTTCTCCACCAGCCAGAAGAGCAGAAATGCGCAGGGAACAACGAAAACCAGCAGCCACCCCCAGTAGAGGCTGTACAGCAGCAGTGGCGGCCAGCCTTGCAGATGCTCAACAACCAGGCCGGTAAATGATTCCAGCAGCAGCAGGTGCCACATATACACCCCATAGGAGATGGCCCCAAACCAGCGCAGCCCCGTCCAACCCACAACCCGCTTGAGAGCCGCAGGCCCAAAAAGCACGCCCGCCATCAATAGACCATAACCCAGCGCGAAGCCAGACTCGCT
>JAFMRP010000083.1 GCA_017354095.1 Ktedonobacteraceae bacterium | reverse complement strand
GGTATATTTGTATCGGGCCTGCCCCAAATGCGTGTATAATCTGAGCCAGGCGAACTAATCCAGTGGCAGTGCCCGAACCTGGGGTAGCAGCTCCTCTACCTGCCTCAGCTCCAGCCGGCCAGCACCAATCTGTAGGGTATTGGCGGCTCCTGCCGCGATACCAAAACGCGTCGCTTCAGGCAGCCGTTCGCCTCGCTCCTGCCCGGCGATGATGCCCGCGAGCAGACAATCTCCACTACCGATGGCGCTGACGGCTGCTACCTGCGGCGCTACCCAGCCAAATACCTTTCCCTCCGCCGTAAGACCAACCGCACCCACGTTGCCCAGCGTGATCACCACTTCACCCGCTCCGCGTTTTTGCAGCTCTCGCGTGGCCTCCAGCGCTTGCCGTACCGTCGTTATTTCGCGCTCCAATAGCGATCCAGCCTCGTGCTGGTTGACCTTGAGCAGGGACGGCTGTAATTCCAGCGCCCGTGCTACCTGTGGCCCATACGTGTCGAGCAAAGCGGGAAGACCCGCCACGCGTGCCTGCTGTACAAGCTGGTAGAGTCCCCCTTCAGGCATGCCGCTCGGAAAGCTGCCACAGACCGCCAGAAACCGGGCCTGCTCAAAGTGGCGCGTGGCTAGCTCGACCAGTCGCTCCCAGTCCCCTGGTTCCAGTGGTGCGCCCTGCTCGTAGACCTCCGTCAGGCGATAACCAGCCTGTGGATCAACGATCGTCAGGCAGGTGCGCAGCTCTGCCCCACGCTCCAGCCCATCGCATTGCAATCCATCGCGCACTGCCAGGTCACGCAAATACTGCCCGGCATGTCCCCCCAGTGGCGCGATAACCAGGCTCTCATGGCCTAGTGTGCGCAGGGCACGCGCCATATTGAAGCCCTTGCCGCCCGCCAGGGTGAGTACCTCCGCCCGGTAGGTCTGGCCAACATTGAAGCCTGGAATCACGACTGTCTTATCCAGGGCCGGGTTGGGAACGACTGTGAGGATCATGCTGTTAGCTGCCCGGTTCGAGAACGATCACCGCCGTCAGGTTATGCGGCTGATCAGGATTCTGGCCGTTTTTCAAGGCGCGATAGTAGCCAAGCAGCTGCAGCACTGGCAGATAGAGCACCGCGCGCGCAGTATCGGGCAGCTGCGAGTTGAAGTTGACCTGGTGGTCCGCGGCCTCTGCTGGCACCGGCTGATCGGAAAGTACCAGCGTTTGTCCTCCCAGCGCCCGCATCTCGCGCAGCACAGCCAGCTCTTGAGCACTGGCGGAATCCGAAAGCAGGCCAACGACGAGCGTGCGTTCATTTACCATCGACATAGGACCGTGGCGGAACTCCATAAAGTGAAATGCCTCGGAGTAAGAGAGCGACATCTCTTTCATCTTTAAATTGGCTTCGCTAGCCAGACCATATTGCATACCAGAACCCAGGAAGTAGAAACGCTCAAAGCGCTCGTCCTGTCCAAGCTGGCGCGCCAGGTCATGATAGGTCGAGATAATCTGCTCGCCCAGCGTTGGCAGTTCCTGCATCGCCAGAAACTGGTGCTCATTGGCCAGCACTGCCCCGGCGGCCTGGGCCGCGACCGTCATCGCGCTAAACGAGCGCGTCTGCACGACGCTTTCTTCCTGTCCCTCCGCGATGGTCAGTGCCAGATCACTTAGTGTGACCAGCTCGACATCCTCATAGCAACCGATACTGAGCACGGAACCGCGCTGGTTCCGCCTGTAAGCGCGAGTCGCCTGGATCGTTTCTGTGGTCCGCCCCGAGCGGGAAACGGTGATCAACAACGAGTTGTTGTCCGGCTCCACGATGGTTTCGGGAAAGAGCAGCAGTTCGGAGGCTGGCAGCGCCCGAGCACGCTTGCCCAACTGCTTTTGCAACATAGGAGCTACCGCCTGGGAGAGGTAGTACGTTGAGCCGCACCCGGTAACGAGGATTTCTGAGAATTCCCCCTCACTCCAGAGCCGCTTTAGCTCTGCTTGCCTCTCCGCCACTTCCCGCAGGGCGGCCTGCCAGGCGGTAGTCTGGGTAAATATCTCGTGCAGTGTATGGCCTCCTAAGCCATTGACTGACTGCGTTGATCTGGTTTCTTGCATGCGAAGTCGCTCCCTTCAAACTGCTCTCTTATTCTTTAAATATGTATCAGAGCGGCGGCCCCTAGTATACCTGCATCCCGCTGCAGAGCGGAGAGTCGCAGGCTCTCCGGTGTGAGAATTTCCCGTAAAATAGGCGTTTGTTCCAGCCAGTAATGTAATCCGCGCCGGATCACCTCTGTCAACGGCCCTTCCTCCAGCGCTAATCCACCCCCCAGCACAACTTCCTGTGGATCAAACGTCATTGCCAGCACGTTAATAGCATATGCCAGGTGCATCCCCGCCTCCTCTAAGACCTGGAGCGCCAGGGCATCTTCCAGTCGCGCGGCCTCGAAGACCTGTTCAGCACTGAGTCTTCCTTGCCGGACGAACGTTTCCTGTAGGCATGATGTCTGTCCACTCTGTAGCCGCGTTTCCGCGTTGCGCGCCAGTGCCGGACCGCCAGCCAGCGCCTCCAGGCACCCAAGGCCCCCACAAGAGCAGCGCGGCCCCCCTGGTACGAAGATGGTATGACCAATCTCTCCGGCCAGGCCGTGAGAGCCGCGATAAAGGCGTCCCTCATGTATTACCCGGGCCGCAATGCCCGTTCCCAGGCTGAGATAGACCATGTCAGCATTTGCGGCTCCACCGTAGCGATATTCACCCAGTGCCCCGGCACTCACATCATTTTCCAGCGCGCAGGATAGACCGAAGCGCTGCTCGAGCCAGTCTTTCACTGCAACATTATGCCAGTTCAGGTTGACAGAGAGCAGGCATATACCCCGTTGCGGATCAACCTGGCCGGGAATACCCAGCCCGATACCCTGGATCGCGCTCGGGCTGGCTCCCCCGGCTTGTATAGCCTGCTCTATCGCGTTTGCTATGGAGCGTAAGGTCATCTCCGGCTTGCTGGTATCAGTCGGCAGTTTGATACGGCTGTGCACCTGCCCATTGACATCTACAACGCCCGCCACGATCTTGGTACCGCCAACATCAACGCCCACCGCGAATGGCCGCTCACGGGTAGTGAGTACGTCGCTTTGCATGTGCGTCCTCGACTCGCTACGCCTGTCAGGCATATAGCTCCTTTACCGCGACGATACGATTCTCTCGACGTGCCTGTTCTGCCGCGAAGACCGTCAGATGGCTTTCTAGTGTCTCTTGAGGACCGGAGAGCACAAGCCTGGGATCGCGCTGGGCAACCGCTTCAATGAAATGATCCATAATGCCAAAATCCCCGCCGCCGTGTCCGCCGTGCGGGTTCTTGTTCGCCTTCTTCGCCGCTTCCTCAAGCTCCTTATAGGGCTCGTAGGTGGTTTTCTGCTCGGTGAGGAAATCGTATACGACGATTTCACGCCCATTCCCGCGCAACTCGCCCTTTGTACCAAAAATAATTGTTTCGCGGTCGCGCTGTTCGGTCTGGGCAATCATCGTGAAGACAGCCGTAGCCCCGTTTTCATAGAGCAGATTGACGACCTGGTGATCGACCACGTCATTATCACATTCATAGACACAGCGGCCATATGGGCCATTGCGCAACGCGTCGATCACACCCTCCTCACTGAGATCGGTGGTGATCACGTCCAGCGGCCAGCTGAATTTCTTTGCCCGAAGGGCCTTCAGGTAGAATCGTTTGGCCGAAAATGCGCACTGCTCCTCGTAAGCGCAATCGAGGCAGCGTTTGGCCTCGCCAGCCTCGGACGGTTTGGATTCTTTGCGGAACTGTTTGAGTGAGCCGAAAGAGGAAACCTGGACGCAGGGCTGCCCGATGATATGGCGCAGCCAGTCGATATCATGACATGATTTGGCCAGCAACATAAACGAAGACTCCGCCTCGTTGCGCCAGTTGCCCCGTGTGAACGAGTGCGCATGATGCCAGTAGCCCACCGGCTCCAGATGTTGAATGCTGACGATATCGCCGATCACGCCGGCATCCACCAGCTTCTTGACCTGCTTCGTGTAGGGAGTATAGCGCATGACATGGCAGACGGCGAAGATGATATCTCCAACTGCCTCAGCGGTCTCTACAATGGTGCGGCAGCTCTCCACATCGGGCGCCATCGGCTTTTCCAGCAGGATATCGTACCCCTTCTGCGCGAATGCCACCGCCGGCTCCATATGCTGGGCGTCCTGGGTGGTAATAATCACGGCATCGGCAAATTTGGGAAGCTCCACTGCCTGTCGCCAGTCGGTAAAAACTCGCTCTGGCGCAATTTCATACTCTCTAACCAGCCTTTCACGATAATGGTCGCGAGGCTCCGCCAGGCCCACCACGCGTGCGCGCTCAGGGTATGCCTGCGTGTAGCGGCTATAGCTATTGCCGCGACTCCCCGCTCCGATAACCAGTAGTTCAACAGGCTTCACTTGCGAAAAATCCTTTCCAATAGGTTCCTTATGTAGCGATTATATAGTAACAGATGCCGAAGTGTTCATTCGAGTTGAGTCGTATAGCGATGATCGGAAAAAATAAAATACGATCAATTCGATGATCGTATGCCCTGTATAGCGAGGATTTTTTTCGAATATATCATTTTATTTGATCTGTGTCAAGCACGTTCTCTTGACAGTCTGCTCGATTATGCTTATTATCGAAAATAAATGATCAAGCGCAGCCGTGCTTGATCATTGAGAAGAAGGCACTAATGTAACAGCTTTTTCTATTGCCAAATACACGTTTCTATGATTGAATGTGTGTGCTTATCAATAAAAGCACAAGCTTTTGAAAAAGTAAGGAACTATGCAATTAGCTACTGAACGCCTGGAACAGATTGAACAATTTATTAAAGGACGCCTGCATGCTCGTGTCAGTGAACTGAGCAGACACTTCGGCGTGAGCGAGCCAACCATCCGACGCGATCTGCATCGCCTGGAAGAGATGGGGCGCGTGCGCCGTGAGCATGGTGGAGCCAGCGCTGTCACGCTGGAACTGCAGCAGGCGCCAGTAATGCACCGTATCTCCGAACAGGCCGAGGAGAAGCGACGTATTGGTGGGGCGACGGCGCAACTGGTGCAAGATGGGGAGACGATATTCCTTGGCTCAGGAACCACAACGCTGGAGGTCGCACGTCAACTGTATGGCAAAAAAGGTCTCACGGTGATTACCAATGCGCTCAATATTGCCAATCAACTGGCTGATAATGAGCATATCACGCTCATTGTGACCGGTGGGGTGCTGCGCCACTCCGAATCATCTATGATTGGCTATATCGTCGAGCAATCCCTCAAAGAGCTGCGTGCCGACAAGGTTATTGTATCGATGCGCGCCATCAGCGTTGAAGAAGGCCTGACTAACTCCAATCCCCTTGAAACACTGACCGATCGCGTGATCATTGGCTTCGCACGCGAGGTGATCCTGGTGGCTGACCATAGCAAGTTTGGCCATGCCTCCTCTGGCTTTGTGGCCCCTATCACCGCTGTGCATAAAATCGTTACCGATGATGGCACGCCAGCCGAGATCGTACAGCAATTGTGCGAACTGGGTATTACTGTGATTCAGGCATAAGGATTGCTTCTTTGTTTTTAATGGTAATTTCTGATCATCGATTCTAACGTGCTTCGTGTATAAATATGTTTCATCGTTTGTCACTATAATCCTTAATGCTGCCCACTCATGTAGAGTGACAATCCTACCTGTATTTCGTTCTATATTAGGAAGACACATCCAGCAAGCATAATTTTTTCTGGCTATGGGTTAGGAATGATATCTGGTGGAAAGTGGTGAGGAAAGAGCCCTGGTATTTTTAAAGGGTTTGCGAATGAATCTCTGTCTGCGCTGTAATAAGCCCTGCGGCGACACTGGCGTCTTCTGTGATGCCTGTCGCGCGCTGGTTCAGCATTCCCGGGAACAGGCACGCCAATCTAAGCAAGTCGCTGAACTTGCAACCACACCACTAGCCTCCATCACTCAGGACGATGCACCCGGCCACCAGAGCCCTGCCTCGTCCTTTGAGACTTCTCCCGTTGCAGATGACGCGGATCAACCTACCCTCGAAGTCGAGATTACCCACGACGATACCGTCGAACAGACGCTGCATCGTCTGAACGACGCGGCGCGCCAGGTTGCCTCCGTCGACGCGGACCCACGCCGTCGGCCGCGCGCCTCTCGCCTCTCGCCTCTGCTGGATATCTCGGCAGATATTCGCCGCGACAGCACACCAATGCTGAAGCCTGGAGCCCCCATCAAACGCTCTGATTCCTGGTCGGATAGGCTGGCGGAAGCCTGGGAAGACGGCGACAATGAGGATGATGACGATGATGATGTCTGGAACGAAGGGACTGATCCGCTGCTGCGCAGGCCCTTTCCCGATCCAGCCGAAACGCAGCGCATTGAGCAAGAAGATATTGAGCGTGTTACTGGCAGCCTGAACAGTTCGACTGCCGCGGCACAGTCTGAGCCTCCTGCCAGGCGCATAAAAGGTCTGCGTCTTGTGACCATTTGTGTGACTATTCTGGCTGTGCTCGCTCTGGCCATCGATGGACTGCTGGCCTCGCTGGCCTATCTGCAGCCACCGAAAAACACACCATCGCCCTCTGGTCCGCCGACCCTGATTCTGTCAACTACCGAAGTCAACTATGGACAGAGCGTGGTGCTGCAAATCCTGAATTTCTCTCCCCATGCCCGTGTCTTGCTGACGCGCGATGTCGGCGAACAGATCCAAACCAGCACGGGTAGCTCCTATGTTGGGATGGATCAAAGCGGCTCTGCGCGCGTCTCAATCTCTATCGCTTCTGATTGGACTTCCGGCTTCCATACGATTGGGGCTGTAGATACTACTACGCATTACACTGCTAGTGTCTCTTTACGGGTTGCCTCTGGCTCGACCCGCCCTTCGCGTTTGACCATCAATACCCAGAAGTTACAATTCGGCGTTGGCCTGCAGGGCGCGAATACGATTCAGCCCCTGACACTGCAAAACGCTGGCAGCGGAAACATTTCCTGGTCTGCCAGTAGCGACCAGCCCTGGCTGCTGCTCACCCCCTCGCAGGGCACGTTTAGCCGGTCTCAGACAGTGGCGGTAGGCGTGCAGCGCAGTAATCTGCAGCCCGGTACCTATAAAGGCCATATTACCTTCTCATCCAATGTGGGCGATCCACAGACTGTGGAAGCAGAGATGAGCGTACAGCCGCTGCCCACTCATTCCGGTGCCGTACTTTCCGTGACGCCGGTTGTGCTCTCGTTTAGCACTGTCGATGGTTCCCCAGATCCCGATGCCCAGGTGCTGATGCTGAGCAATCCTGGCAACGCGCCGCTGTATTGGTCGCTCTCCTTCGCTTCATTCCCCTACCAGACGACGTCGCAGCATACGATGCAGCCCGCTACAAACTGGCTGACCGCCGATACGAAGTCGGGCATGGTGCCTCCTGGCGACATCGGCGCTGTGAAGATTGCTGTACATGGCGCTGGCCTGCTACCTGCTTCGTACATCAATACACTTGTGTTTAGCGTTTCAGATGGCCATAGCGCTCTGAATAGCCCCCAAAATGTGGCTGTCTCGCTGACTGTCCAGCCTCGCTGTGGCCTCTCCCTCAGCAGCGGCAATGTGTCCTTTACCGCCGTCGCTGGCCAGAACAATACCCCCAATCAGGCGCTGACGCTCTGGGCTACGCCTAGCTGCTCCGGCGCGCTGGCCTGGCATGCCAGTTCTTCGGCTTCCTGGCTCTCTGCGACTCCGGCCAGTGGCCAGCTTCAAGGTACAACTGGTACCTCGATTGCGCTTAGCGTGAATAGCGGCGCTTTGAAGCCTGGAACATATCACACAACTTTCTCTATTGTGACATCTACCATGACACAATCGGTCATGGTACAATTGACGGTGCAGCCTCCTCCCAGTCCCGGTGCGCCGCTCATGGCTGTCTCGCCTCTGAACCTGAACTTCAGTACTACGGTCGGACGACCAGACCCACCTGGCCAGGTCGTGACCATTACTAATAACGGCGGCAGTCCGCTGCACTGGGGGACTGGCCTCAATACTATGAGTAGCGCCTCCTGGCTGCGTCCATCCCTATCGGGCGGTACCATTAAGCCAGGCAATAGCACGCAGTTGATCGTGAACGTTAGCGCGGCAGGGCTTTCCCCTGGTAACTATGTGGGCCAGATTACGTTGAGTGGTACCGATGGGAATAACACCAATGCCAGTGGCAGCCCGCAGAATATCTCTATCAATTTCACGGTCTTTCCGCCTTGTGTATTGGCGCAACCGTCAACTACTGTCATAGCCTTTGACGATATACAGGGGGACGCGAACCCAGGCCCGCAGGAGTTCTCTATCAGCGTGAACGGCAACTGTGGCTGGCCTCTCACCTGGAATGCCAGCGGTTCCTCAGACGCTGCCTGGCTGCATCTGAGCTCTAGTTCGACAACGTTGAATGCCAGCGGCCAGTCTGGCTCATTGAAAATCTCTGTCGATGCGGCAGACCTTGTTCCCGGCGTTTATAGGGCTCAAATCAAGATCTCGGCTACCGATTCTACCGGCGCGGCGGCTGGCACCATTATTGTGCCCGTCACGCTCACAGTGAGCGGTGTGACGATCACTGGTACGGTTAATGCCTGTGACGATACCGCCTGTGCCTCTCCCAGAACACTACCAGGAGCTACGGTGACGCTGCTGAACGGCTCTGACAAAGTGGCCAGTACTGTGACAGATCAATCTGGCAACTTCACTTTTACCAATGTCCCTCTTGGCGTGTATACGCTCTCGGCCGAAGGCGCCGATAGCGCTGGCACTCACTACACCACCAGCACCTCGATTACTATTGCGGATAATCAACAGGTACTCGTCGTAACAGTGCTTCCTGGCTAAATAGTGTTTGAGAAAATGGTCCCTGGCTCGTTTATTCAGGTAGAAATGCTTTTATACTAACATCGTGTCCGCATAATCACTATCTCATGTCTTGCTTATTATGAGGAGGAGGAGCGCCACCGCTCCGGCAATGCCTGGATGGAAACGAAACGCTGCCCACGCTGCCATAAATTGCATCGCGCCAGCACAAAAGTTTGTAGCCGGTGTGGAGTACCCCTGGTCAGGAAATACACCACGCTCGATACTGACGAGCAGACCAGGCCAACGCTGCCGCCCGCTTCGCCTCATCGTGCCGGGCACTATTCTGGCCTTCACCCGGAAGATCAGCCCTATCAATCGACGAAAATAGCGGTGCGGCGCGCCTCTCTCACTGATCGCAGGCGGGATGGTCTGCCGCGCCCGGAGCCAGAACACATTCAGCTACCGGATCCTCTCCATGAGGCTGAGACGGAGCAGCAGGTTACCTATCCCGCTCGTCAACGTGTACAATCTGACCCGCTCTCCGGTTGGCAACCCCCCTCCGGCCTGCGGCTGCCGCGCCGTATTGTGCCTATTCTGCTGGCGCTCTCCTGCCTCTTCTTTCTGCTGGCCAGCGGCGTCCTGACTCTGGTCCTCATTGGTAAAAATGCGTCGATAGCCCGGGCCGCAGTAATTGCCAGCCCCGGTAGCGGCCTGCGCGCACATGATTTCTTTACGCTTTCCGGTCATGGCTTTGGCGCACGTAGCCTGGTGACCTTTACCTATGATGACAATAAGAAGATTTTTAACGCACAGGGCCAGCCGCTGCTCGCTCATACAGATAATAACGGCAGCTTCTCTGTGCGCATCCAGGTCCCCGATACCTGGGAGCCGGGCACACACACTGTGCATGTTACCGACGAAGCTCAAAAGATGAGTGTCTCAACCAGAGTCAATGTACAGCAGTCGGCGAGTGGTTCGCCCAGGCTACGCCTTTCCACGACCAGCAGTTCCTTCGCTGCCGATGCCCCGGGCGTGGTTTCTAGCAAAACCATTAGCTTGATCAACGATGGTGGCGGACAGGTCTCGTGGAAGGCAGCCAGCGATCAGCAGGTCTGGCTGGCTGTCTCACCCACCAGTGGCACTTTCGCGGGTCGCCAGGATGTCCAGCTAACAGTCAATCGCGCTGCGCTGGCCGCTGGCTCCTATACTGGTCACCTCACGTTTAGCTCGGATGCCGGATCCTCGCCGCTGACATTGACTGTGACGATGGGCGTGAGTACGGGTTCCGCTGCGATCAGTGTCTCTACTACTTCCCTCGATTTTGCGGCTACCACAGTACAGAATCCGCCCGATCAGTTCATCACTTTGCGTAACAATAGCGTGCAGGCCCTCGATTGGAACAGCTCGGCTAGCACGGGCGATGGCTCGTCCTGGCTCTTAATCACTCCTGCCCGGGGACATCTGGAAGCAGGTGCGAGCGTCGATGTGCAGGTCAGTGTTCTCTCTCAACAACTGCCGGCTGGCATCTACCAGGCTGCGATCGACTTTGGAGGCGGTGCGAATGCTCGTGTGCTGGTTAACTGCATGGTGCAGGCGGCGGCCAACCTTATCGCGTCTCCCACCGCTCTCTCCTTTGCGCTTACAGCTGGCAAGCAGACGGATA
>JAFMRP010000626.1 GCA_017354095.1 Ktedonobacteraceae bacterium | reverse complement strand
CAGTAAGTCCCTGCGTATGATCAGTATGCCCATGACTCAGGATAATGGATTGAATGCTCAAAAGATCGACCCCAAGCAGTTCCAGGTTGTGAAGGGCTCCATCGGGAGTCACGCCTGTATCGAACAGGATGGTTTCCCGCCTCCCCTGATTGAGAATGGTGACCAGCAGGGAGAGCCCATGTTCTGCGCGCAGCTGCTGCCGGGAAAACAGGTCTGGGCGCAAGGGGAAGCGTTGGGCCACAGGGGTAGAGGCTATGACCAGATCAAGCGTGTTATCCATAATCGTCGTAATCTCTACCCCGTCAACAGCAGGGAGGGGGTACAATGATGACATCTTCTACTCCTTTTCTTAGATCCTCATCAGGCTCCATCATAGTATCAATGAGAGATGGATACAAAGCGAACAGTCCGCAGCCAGATAACGACACCCTCAGATCTGAGAGGAGCATACCCCCGGGAGACGAGGGAAAGAATACCTCCAAGCTATCGCTCAGGTATCGTCCTGCTACAGCAGGGTCCTCAATCCTATCCATATCAGATAGAAACGCGTTCTCGAACGCATTACTATTGTTACATCACCTCGAAGCAGAGACGGAACTTGAAAAGTGAAAATGAGCGAAGTCGCCTCTTGATTACACTACACGATCTGGATGATGCCAGGATCGAGCCCACGCATCAATATTCGGCATTCCACTGGCATATCCAGCCTGGAGGAGAACGGGGATATCAAGAGGGGTTCGGCGCAGATCAACGCTGACATACCCGTTCTGCAGGGTCATCACCGCATACTCCGCCCAGTGAACGTGCTGGTTACGCGGCAGATCCTCACGATCAGGGCCTTCTCCTGCAAGCCCCACACTCCCTGGATTAAGAAGAAGCGCTTGCTCATAGCGACGCAGCATCTGCACATGGGTATGCCCACCCACCATGATCAATGCCTGGTAACCCGCGAGCATACTCTTGACCTCCGCTGCGGGCGTGGTAGGGGCAATCACATCGCGATAGGATCGCGGAGATCCATGATAGCACAACAGCGTCCTGTCTGTATCTAGTGTCATCTCAATTACCGGTTGAAAAGAGCGTAGATAATCCAGATCAGCGGTAGTAAACTGTTGGAGACCCCATTGCGCAATCTCGCGCAACTCATCATCTCCCTCAGGCAGAGGTTGCAAATACCAGTCGTCAGTATTGCCCAGAACCACCGGACAATTCAACTCGCGCAGGCACTCAATCACTTCGCGCGGCTGAGGCCCGATGGCAGCCACATCTCCCAGACAGATAATACGGTCAACCTGCTCACGCTTTAACTCACGCAAAACGCTTTCTAACGCAATGAAATTACCATGGATATCAGCAATAAGTCCGACTCGCATATATCCTCTCTCCTTCTCTAATAGAGAGTACGTTCCCGAACACGCTCCAGATACTCATCGTAACATGAGAGATGCTCAATCAGAACATCCCGGCCCAGTCCTGGATGATCACGCAGGCGCCCTATGTCACCGAGAATCCATCGCAACTGCCCACGCTGACCGTGGTGGCGATGCGCGAAAACGCGGGCGAAGGCGGCAATGCTGTGGGCGCACTGGTGGCGGGCATCTATGCCGATGCCTTCAATCACAAGTGGGTGCAATCTGGCGATGTTCCTTCTCCGCCTTCCTATGCCGAGTATTGCTATCCCACCGGCCTCACACAGACGCCCTGATCTATATCCATTTAGAGGGCATTTCCTAACTTAGAAACTCTGTTACACACGGCTTTGTCTGAGTACCGCAAAGGCTTATAACACTTTCCTCATTTCATACGAGAAGCCTATACCAGAGGGATGAGCCTTCTTTGCGACGATTTCGTACTGGAGTTTTTGATAAAAGGAGATGTTACCGGGGAGGGATTGGCGCACGCCTAACCTGGCCTCGTTGACTCCTTGTTGTCTAGCATACTCTTCAATATACTTCATCATCTGCTGTCCGATGCCTTGGCCGCGATGGAAGGGGAGCACAGAGACACGCCCAACCCGGATATAATCTTCATGCAGGGTAAATTGCGCTGATCCTACTGCCACATCTTCAATCTCAGCCAGCACCGCACCCCCACCTGAAGAGAATTTCTTAACAATGTCCTCAACGCTTTCCCGCAACGCACCAGATGGCGGGGTTAACACACCCCGATATTCTTCAAAGGCTTCATGCATAACAGCATGTACAAGATACATTTCGTCTAAACTAGCGATTTTCATCTCTATTTGCATGCGAATTTGCTCCCTATAAGTACCTGGATGATTTACGGCGGATTAGACTAATTGCTTTTCGTACAGGATCACCTCAAGCGGTTGATAGGTATCTCTGCCAACCGGCTGTTGATAGATGTCTCTGCCAACTTCGCGGAAGCCGTTTTTTTCGTACAGCTTCTGAGCTGGAATCTGAAGGAGAGAGGTATCGAGATGCAGGAGCCGATAGCCGAGAGCGCGAGCACGGGCTTCGAGCGTTTCCAGAATGCGCTGGCCGTAACCGCGCCCCTGATATGCAGAAGAGACGCGCATGCGTTTGATCTCGGCGCGTTCGGGGCTGGTGCGCTTCAAAGCTCCCATCGCCACAAACAGGCCATCACACTCACCAATCAGAAATTCTCCCCCATTCTTGAGATACACTTCCTCAATAGCGTAGACGTCATCATCCCAGGGGCCACGTCCCAGATAGGCGCCGGTCTGCTGTATGGCAGATACATGGAGTTCTTCGACGGCTTCCTGGTCAGCGGAAGTGTAGCGGCGCAGTGTAAACATGAAGCTTTTCCTCCTGGATAACTATCTTGCCCTTGCAGGCAATTCCACATGTGAGATATTATTTCACATGTGGAATTTTGTCAAGGCCGCCGCATGCCTGTCAACTGCTCGGTTGAATTTCCTGAGATGTGGAGATGCAGGAAAAACAATCGCCTCCCTTGCAAAGTTTCGCTATAGCGAATACAATTCCTCTATGGAGGTGATTCTGTATGGAAGTTTCGATGCCACGTCTGGCCAGCGGACTGAATCTCGCTGACTTAGGTGGACGTATCCGTTTGGAGCGGCTCCGTCGTCAACTGTCTCTTGAGAGCCTTTCTTCACGATCCGGGGTCAGCAGCAGCATGCTCTCCGACATCGAGCGTGGCAAAAAAGTGCCGTCTGTCCTGGTCCTTGATTCCGTTGCAACGGCTCTCGGGACCAGTCTCGCCCGACTGCTTGAAGAAGAACAACAGGCGAATGTGATCGTTTTGCGCCACAGCGAGCAAGAAGTCGTCCAGGACCCTTCTGGATGGGAGCGTCGCATTCTCTCACCCGTCTTGCCTGGCGTGGAGTTCGAGTTTATGCGTACGACCATCGAGCCAGGAATCGATGCAGGAGTCTTTCTTCCTCATGCCACAGGTTCACGTGAATATGTCGCCGTTGAAGAGGGGACCTTGCAACTGACCTTGAACGGCACCGCCTATCTACTCCAGACTGGAGACAGTATCTATTATGCTGGAGACTGTCATCATGCTTTTGCGAATCCAGGAGAGAAGGCCTGCACCTATTACCTGGTGATGGAGATTTCACCTTCTCCCGTTCAATCATCTCATCATAGATAAGCGAGCTACATGTATGTCTGATTCATTTGTTTCTCCTCTTGTTGGTGATCTCGAGGCGTTTCGACGTCTTGGCCATCTTGCGGTTGATTTCGCCGCCGATTATCTGGAAACACTGCGAGAGCGTCCGGTGTTCGTCCCGATGACGCCTGATGAGCGACAGGAGCTACTGACCCTGGACTGGTCCGAAGAGGGAATACCACTGGAAGAACTGCTGACTACTATTCAAGATCGTCTGTTTACCCATCCTATGGGCAATGGGCATCCCCGCTTTTTTGGCTGGGTCAATTCGCCTCCCGCGCTGCCTGGCATTCTCGCTGAATTCCTGGCGGCGACCCTCAATCCCAGTTGCGCAGGGGGAGATCATGCGGCCATTTATCTCGAATACAGTGTCGTCCGCTGGCTCATGGAATTGATTGGTTTCCCACAAGAGAACAGCATGGGACTGTTCGTGAGCGGGGCCTCAATGGCGACGCTGACCTGTCTGGCAGCAGCGCGTTTCTGGGCGGGCAAAGAAGCGGGATGGAACGTGCGGGAACAGGGGCTACAAGAACAGAAGCCAGATCTGGTCCTCTATCTCTCAGAA
>JAFMRP010000625.1 GCA_017354095.1 Ktedonobacteraceae bacterium | reverse complement strand
GTCGAACAATCCCGAGCTGGAGACCCTGGCACGCCGCGAGCCGGGCGAGAAGGGGAACGAGAACTATCGCAAGCTCTTCTTCCGCGACAATAAGCTGGTCGGCGTCCTGATGATTGGCAGCCCCAAAGGACGGAAAAAACTGGTCGACCTGGTCAAAAACCAGCAGCCATTCACCACCGCCTCCGAGCGCGAAGCCCTCCTGACTCTGCGCTAATATCACCAGAGAAGGCTCGCCGCCCCGTGGTGGCGAGCCTTCATCGCGATTCCTATACGCCTTAACACTTTTCCATAGATATCATAGAATATATGTGGCCTTATTATTTCTATATGTCCTATCTTCAATCTTTTTGCTTGACCATAACGCATAAAAGCGCTATTGTAGATGAGCTCACTCACGTGGGCCAGATATAGGAGAATTTTCCGTGCCAGTAGCATGTTCACATTGCGGTCAAATGTTACCGCGAGATGACGCTCATTTCTGTAATAGTTGTGGCATGTTGGTGCCATCGCACCCGTTCAGTCCTCAATCGTTGATGGCGCCAGACAGCTCTCTGGCCCCTTCCGCAGAAGAGCGAAAAAAAACGTCGCTGCGCGAACAGGTGGCACATCAACCATTTTCCGATCCAGGACCTGACGAACACCACGCGCGTGCTTCTGAACAGCGTGATAGCGACAATGCAACTGCACGCGAAAAAGGCGAGCGGCGAGCGGCGACTCACCAGGCCGCTGCGCCAAAGAGTTGGGTGAGACCACTTGACACCACGCCTCAGGAAGAAGAAAGCCCCATCCCGTCATGGCCGAAACCGGTGACGCATATCTCCATCGCCGATCAGCTGGCGAACCAGCGTGAAGCAGCTTCTTTTCCGCCCGCCAGGCTGCCCGACACCGAACCTCCCCAGGAGGCATCTCCGGCCTTAGATCAAAAGCAGGCCTTCGCCGGGGATCATGATGCGTCGAACGAGGCGCCAGGTTGGGAGAATATGCCCGAGGGCGATATCGAGGCTCAGCCGACCCGTCATATGCCGGTGCCATCTGAGAAAGAGAAAAGTGCGGCGGAGGATATCGAAGAGCAGCCGACGCAGCATATGTCGACGTTCTCCGATCAACAGGCCGGAGATGTGGCCAGCCTTGATACCTCGCTGATGCCCGCAGTTCCGAACGAGCCTGCCGCGACCGCCTCCGGCCACGGATTGGAGCAGCGCCACGAGCCAGAACAGCGCTATCCAGCCTGGCCTCCCAGCCGGCCCGAATCCAGTCTGGCCGGGCTGCCAGATCTGCCGGCACTGCCAGAGCCTCCGGTTTCTGGCACACCATCGTTCAGCGGCGTGCCGGTCGATGCGCAACCAACCATAGGCCAGCCGCTGGCAAAGGCGACGGATGTTACCCCGCCCGGCTCGCCGTCCGCCTGGACGCCTCCTCGTCCTCGCTCGCGCAGATCGCTGGCGCTCATCTCGCTGATCCTGCTGGGCCTGGTACTGGTGGGCGGCACGGTGACCTGGATCTACATGGTCAGGCCATTTAGCATTCCCGACATCACGCAGCCTCAGGTGAACTTTAAAGATAGTAGTCTGGGCTGGACGCTGGACTATCCCAATGGCTGGACCGCGCAGGTTGACCGCGCGAAATCCACCGTCCACTTCTTTGATAGCAGCCACACCGCCATGCTCGACGTCGCGCTCAACGATAGCGCCGGCCAGAGCGTTGATCAATACGTACAGCAGCTCGTAAAGCAGCGGGGGATGACAGGTGTGCAACCGGGCAGCCAGGTTAGCTTTGGCGGCGCGAACTGGACACGAACGCAGGGGACCGTGGTGTTAAGCGGGGCCAGTTACACCTGTGCCATCTTTGCCACCACCCATGGCAGCCACATCGTCACCCTGACACAGTATGCCCCTCAAAGCACCTATAACGACTCAGAACAGCTCATTTTCCAGGCCATACGCGCCTCATTCCACTTCCTGTAAGTCCTCCCGCAGGCTGGAGCCTTTATGATCTGAGCGAAGCGAACTGCGCCGGCAACTCGCTTCGCTCAAAAACTATCCCCAAAGACTCTTTTTGAGATCGCGGGTTGATGATATAATAGCCCCGTTGCATACTAACGAACCTTGGGGCGCAGGCAAGAGAGAAAGGAGTGCGCAGCGAAAAATCGGGCTGCGAGCAGAATAACACTATGGAAGATATCCATTTTGTACGACATTTCCGTACCCTCCATTCGGAGAGCTACTATATCATGCAGGGAGCCAGCCTGCACGATAACCGGCTGGGTACCATCGATATCCACTTCACCACAACGACCGTACATGGCACCCTGATCCTTGAACGCGAGCTTGAGGAGGCTGATCTGACCAAGTTAATCGAGCAGATTGACGAGGACCTGGTACTTTCCGCCGACATGCCGCGCGATGACTTCCTGGTCAGCGTCTATGTTGGCAAGGACGTCGGCTTCTACAGCGACGAGTATTTCACCGAAGAAAATAGCGAGGTCGCGGGCTTTGACGATGGGCAATAGCCGGACGGCCTCGCCAGGCGGCCCGCGTCCCGTATATTACTAATCTTCCAGCAGGCCGCGCCGCATTGCGTACTTGACCAGTTCGGCGCGGCTATGCAGATTGAGCTTGTCCATAATGTGTGTGCGGTGCGTGTCAACGGTCTTCGGACTGATCACCAACTGCTCGGCTATCTGGTTATTGGTATAGCCTTCGGCCACGAGCTTGAGTATTTCACGTTCGCGCTCGGTCAGGCTGCTATAACTATCCTTCTCCTCCCCGGTGCGTACCCGCTGCAGATAATCACCCACCATCACCGATTGTGCCGCTGGCGAAAGATAGAACTGCCCGCTCTGAATCACATGCAGCGCCGTAATCAATTCGGTATCCGCAGCCTCTTTGAGCATATAGCCCGAGGCTCCGGCGCGCAGGGCCTGAAAAACATATTCATCATGCTCGTGCATCGTCAGAATCAGCACCTTAACGTCTGGCAGCAGCTTCCTGATCTGCCTGGTGGCCTCGATGCCGTTCATGTCAGGCATCGTAATATCCATCAAAACCAGGTCAGGTTGCAGGCGCTGCGTCTCTTGAACGGCCTGGCGCCCATCCTGGGCCTCGCCAATGACCTCCAGGTCAGGCTGGGCATTGAGCAGCTTTTTGAGGCCCGCGCGCAGAATCGTATGATCGTCGGCGAGCAGTATGCGTATCTTCATACCCTGTGTCTTCTCATTTTTGACTTCAGTCGGGCTGGTGGTCACGACGTTAATCTCCTGTCAGTTGGCCAGAAGGCGTCTCCGGCAATGTCTGTTTCGTTACGCTCGAACTGCGAAGGGGGATGCGAGCACGAACCGTGGTGCCATGGCCTGCCTTTGAATCGACGATAAGCGTTCCATCCAGGAGATTTGCACGCTCGTACATGCCCACCAGCCCCCAACCGCCGATCTCCTGGCCCGCGGTCTTGGGCAAACGAGAGACGTTGAAGCCTCGCCCATCATCGATAATCGTGGCGCAGATAGCGTCATCCTCTTCTTCGAGAATCACACAGGTTTTTTTCGCCTGGGCATGCTTGGCCACGTTCGTCAGCGCTTCCTGGACAATGCGATAGAGTGCGGTCTCCATCTCCGCTGGCAAGCGCTCCTTAAGGCCCGAAACCTGCAGATCAACACTAATAGCTGTTTTCTGCTGATACTCCTTCACATACCAGCGTAGAGCCGGCAGCAGCCCCAGGTCATCCAGTGCGCTTGGGCGCAGGTCGGTGCTCAGGTTGCGGATGGCGCGCAGTGTCTGGTGGGCAAGCTGGCGCGTCTCGGCGATGCGGTCCCGTGCCTCCTGCGTCTGAACCGATTCCTCCAGCACCGCCAGGCTGATCAGCAGCGAGGTGAGCACCTGCGATGTCTCATCGTGCAGCTCGCGGGCTATGCGCTTCCGCTCCTGCTCCTGGGCGTTGAGAATCTGGGTCGCGCGCAGGCGGGTGGAGTCGTCAATCGCTTCGAGCATCATATTAAAGGTCGATGCCAGGTCGTCCGCCTGGCGGTCCAGCCCGGTCAACGGCGCTCGCAAGCTGCGCTCACCCTTGCGCACACGATGCATCACCTTGCCCAGGTTCATCAAAGGACGAAACGCAATCTGCAGCACCACAAAATTGAGGATCACACTCACCAGCCAGCCGACGGCCACAAACGCGACGAGGATAGCAGGGG
>JAFMRP010000624.1 GCA_017354095.1 Ktedonobacteraceae bacterium | reverse complement strand
ATGTCTTTCTCCTGTGTTCGAACAGTCAACACGATCTACTGCACATTTTAGTTCCGCCTGCCTGGCTTTCCGCGATCACGATTGTAGACCGCTCATGCCACAGGCATCCAAGCAGGGTAAGTAAGCAGCACCAGGAGACAGCAAGGATCGCTCAGCTCCTCGCCATCGCCGGTGCGATTAGCACTCTCGCCTTGTATTGAGGCCAATCAATCATCTCAGGACACAACAAAGCAAGGCTTACATGGTTGAACAGTTCGTCGAAACTGATATTGACGAGCGTCGGCTAGCGCGTCGATTGAGGATGTCAAACACTGCTTGGGCGACGACATCTGGACGTTGGGTATAGAAGAGATGTCCAGCATCTTGCAGCACTCGGTGCTCGCCTTGCGGCACGGAGCTGACAAAAGCCGCGTGCGCTTTGAGTTTCATCTGGTTGAAGGTGTGCTGATCTTCATCGGAGGCCCCTGGCATGGGGTCGATCTGCATGCCGGTCAGAACTGTGATGGGGACGTCGGGTAGACGCGGTCCGTTGGTGACTTCCTCCTGGATGCGGCGCGCGTTCTGCATGTCGCGAAGTCCGACTATTGCGTGATCAGGGTCCAGATGACGGGCGATGAGCGGGTCACGTATCTGTGCAGGCAGCTTCTCCCATTCTGCGAACAGTGTCGGATACCACTCACGCGCAATGTCGGGATTGCGCCGCAGTTCGGAGAGCATAGCCTGTACGACTGCCTCGTCACCCTCCTCCGGCAATGGAATGCCTTCAGCGGAAGGATCGATGAGGACCAGGCCAACCACCTCATCTGGGAAGTGCTGGGCGAAGGCCCGCACCAACAGTCCTCCCAGGGAATGGCCAACCAACAGATATGGACCTTCGATAAAAGCTTTGCCCAGAGCATCGTGGAGGTCTGTCACGATTTCTCGTACACCGCGCGGGCCTTGCAGCGGATCACTCCACCCGCTTCCAGCGCGGTCGTAGAGCACGCAGGTCGTGCGTTTCGCACACAGTTCG
The DNA here is from genome assembly GCA_017354095.1 of Ktedonobacteraceae bacterium. Classification (GTDB taxonomy): domain Bacteria; phylum Chloroflexota; class Ktedonobacteria; order Ktedonobacterales; family Ktedonobacteraceae; genus Bu33. Next base: position 3,176 of record JAFMRP010000624.1, on the reverse strand, counting down.
AACAGGTTGAGATAATCCAATCCAAACGCGCCAGCGCCCGCTTCGATCACCACCGCAGGCGTGCCTGTTCCAGCGTGGTGCAACATGAGTCGGCGATTGCCGCCAACATCATACCGCTTGCCCAGTGGGGGGCATCACCCTGCGCATTGGCATGGTCATCCTGCTCACACGGCTCTTTCGGTTCCGTTTCCTTCTTGGCGTGAGTGAATTCATCTGGATTCAAAGGAGTTGACATCAATCATCTCTCTCTTTCTGCTTTGCTGTTTTTTCGCTCCTTCGACTGCCAACTTCCCAAAAAGCTTGGCCTCGCCACAAGGTCAGCATGATTTTCTGCAACCATATCACCGTTTTTGGCGATGGCCTTACGCACTTTTTCGCTCTCGCGGTGTTCGCGGGTCGCGAGCGTCCGTATCACTCCTGGATGGTGGCTATCACGCGCAACATCTGCGGGTGAGCCAGAATGGTAAGGGCTTCGGTACTGGAGAGATCGACCAGGCGAAAGCAGATCACGTCCGATCCTTCGTAGGTCGTCATAGTAGCAGGTTCGTAATGAACGCGTGGGCGTAGCAGAAAATCGCGAATGGCAGGATTTCGGAGCGCTGGAATGTAGGCTTCGCAGAAAGAGGGGCCGCAGGATGGGCAATCCACGCGTGCGTAGATGCCCAGTGGCAGGGCATCGTAAAGACTGGACGGAGAAACGAGCGCGCTGCGATCAATGATCTGGATCTGCGTTGGGGAGTGACATACCGGGCATCGCTGCTGGTTCAAACAGGCATGGTAGAACGCTGCACCGGCTTGCATCACATGTTTGAGCGCAGGGCGGAACGAGCGGATCGGGCCTAACAAGCCTGGGAAGTTTCCGGTATTGGTGACATCGAGATGATAGCGTGGGGAACACTCTGGACAGCGCAGGCGCATGGTCGCCCCTGCGGGCTTTTGCTCCACGATTCCGCGCAAGTGCCGTTTGCCGCACAGAAAGCACCATTGCCGCGTCTCCTGCCAGCCCAAGGATTCCTCCTCGTCGAGCAAAAGACCAAAAGTCTGTGCGTCTTCACGCAGTTCCCCGTGCAAGATCTGATGAAGCCTTTGCCGCGCACGATGCAGTTTCAGTTCGAGCGCCCCCAGGCTCATTGAGAGCCGCTCAGCCACTTCACGCTGGGGCATTTCGTCCAGATAACAAAGTTCGATCACCTCGCGCGTGCTCTCCTCAAGATGCGAGAGCGCGCGATCAAGCAGCACTTGCATATCCTGGCGCTCCAGTTCCTCTACAGGATCGATGGCGAGCGGATCAGACAGTTCGAAGCGCTCTTCGTCCAGGTTCTCACGTAATGTACTGGTGTGAAGTGCGGAAGACTTCGCATGAAGGTGCCGTTTGCAGATGTTGCGGCAGATGCCATTGAGCCAGGCCGACACGTGTTCCGGTTGGAGCTTCTCCAGGTGCCTCCACGCCTCAAGATAGGTCTCCTGGACCACATCTTCGGCTTCATCGAACCCAATCCCTGACAGGTGTGCCAGCCGCAGCAAACGTGGGCGAGCAGCTTCGACGCTCTCACTAAGCGTGCTCATGAGTTCGTTTTGGGAACGTCGAGGCTGACAGATCGAACAGTTTATGCGGAGCGACCCATGCTGACAAATGAACGCGGCTGTTCTGCGTTTTTGCATTGTATTCTTCTCCTCTCTGCACACCTATCACGTTTTTGTGCGATCCCCTTACACACATTTTCGAGCTCTACCCTCATCTCCTCCGAACGGCTCAATGCTCATCGCCCCATCTTCGCCATCGTCTTTCGGCATGGAAAGCCGCAAGCTCCACCCGTGTATGACCATGCGTGCTGGGATGTGTGCCAGGCAAGCCACTTACTCCATTTGGGTGAGGGACCTCCGCAGTCACCTCGGTCCCAGGAACGGGGAGGATCGTCTTTCCGAGCAACTGCCAGAGTTCTTGCTCGCTCTGGGCTTTGGCCTGGTCCATTTTAAATTCCCCCAGCGCGGGCTTCCCTTTCCATCTGCGCTCGCAGGCCAGGCGGCAAGTCTGATTTCCTATGACATTATGCAGAGTCCAGACCTATCATGCCCCCATTTCCAGTCCCTGCCGAATCGGGTCATCCGCGAGGAGCCTAAGGAGAGCTTCAGCTTTGGCGTGTTTTACGGTTGCTCTGCCTCGTCACTGCTGAAACGGTAGCCGACACCAGAGATGGTCAGGATGAATCGAGGATGGGTAGGATCGGGCTCGATCTTACGTCGAAGCTGGCCGATATAGACGTGCAGGTAATGGGCTTCCGAGCCGTAGCCGGTGCCCCAGACCTGTGAGAGCAGCATCTGGCGCGTCATGATCTTGCCGTTGTGTTTGACCAGCGCCTTGAGCAGATCGTACTCGGTCGGCGTCAGCTTGACCTCTTGCTCATTGACCTGCACCCGACGCTGCGCGAAATCGACGTTCAGCGGTCCGGCGACAAACACCGGCTCGGTACCAGCCTGCACCTGGGCGCTGTGACGCAGCGCCACCCGCACCCGTGCCAGCACCTCATTGATGCCAAACGGCTTGGAGACATAATCATCCGCTCCCAGATCGAGCGCGCGCACCTTATCTTGCTCGGTATCTTTGACCGAGAGCACAATGATGGGCAGATTCGAGACTTCTCGCACCCGTTTGCAGACCTCCAGGCCGCTCATGCCGGGCAGTCCCAGATCCAGCAAGATCAGGTCGGGACGATGACGTGTAATCGCATCAAGTGCCTCCTCCCCGCTGGACGCTGTAAACACCTCATAGCCGTGAGCGGCCAGGCTGCGCTGCAACGCGCGAACAATCTCGATTTCATCATCCACGGCCAGAATACGAGCACCACCCTTCCTCATGCGTGGGGTTCCCTTTCAAAACGTTTAAAGCCATCACAGATCTGTCTAGAACTAGAACATGCTCCAGCCACCGCATGCCACCATCCAGCATCGACATCATGAACCACTCGCACATGAGCGGTCCACCAGACCAGAGCGTTCTTTCCTAATTATAGATCATATGTCTGAATGTTTGTTACTGCAGTGGAGTCCCTCGCCGGATTGCATCCCCCGCCTCACTGTTCCTGTGCCCGCAGGTGCTGGGGGAGATTGACGACCACGATCCCCGGGCGAAAGAACAGAGCCGCCTTTAAACGCAGCGCCGTCTGGTTATGCAACAG
>JAFMRP010000003.1 GCA_017354095.1 Ktedonobacteraceae bacterium | reverse complement strand
ATCGATCCCGAGATGCTGAGCAAGGTGGCATGGCCGGTGGATCAATGCCCGTTGCTGTTCATCTGTGGCCCAACCCTTTTCGTCGAAACAGCTGCAACCAGTCTCGTCACCCTGGGATACGAGCCAGGACGCATCAAAACCGAACGATTTGGACCGACAGGAGAAACATGATGGAGAACAAGCTGGATGGCAACGCTGCCGGGGATATCCTGCAAGAGATCTTCCCCTTTGAAATGACGCAGGTCCAGGCAACCTGCACCAGCTGCGGCGCAACCAATGCCATCGGTGCGCTGGCGGTCTACATGCATGGGATGGGGACGGTCATCTGCTGCCCCTCCTGTGATACGGTGCTCATTCGCGTGGCGCAGAGAAGGGGCACTCCTGGCTGGATATGCGGGGCGTGCGCGTGCTTCAGATCAACACAGAGGTCTAGGACTGGAAAGCAACATGATGACAGAGGAAAAGGAAAAATCCGGCCTCCAGGCAAAAATGCAGCAACCACAGGCAATCATTTTGATCTGGATGGAGTTTTACCCGATACCTCCGAAGATCATGACCGAGCATGGAAGCATCTGGCCGATGATGAGCAGATTCCATGTACTCGCGAGGAGAATGATGCCCACTTACGAGGCGTAGGGCGGCGCGAGTCTCTGGAGTATCGGATTCGTGGCCGCTTCTCTCCAGGAATGCCATCCACTTCTGAAAGTGACCATGGGGCCTTTTTTATGAGTGAAGCACGTGTGCCAGTTGCTGAACGCCAGCCTGAATCTCTTGCTCATTGACTGCCCCATAGCCAAGCACGAGACCGCCTCGCTGCAATGAACCCAGCGCCAACCTGGAAAGAGGCAGAACTTCGAGTCCACGTGCTTCTGCCCGTTGTGCTATCCGCTGATCATCCATTCCTGGTGGGAGCCAGCACACCAGGTGTAAGCCTGCCTGCGGCGGCTGGACTTCCACCAGGTCCCCAAGTTCCTGCTGAAGCAATTCGACGAGGAGGGCTCTTCTGGCCGCATAGATCTCCCGCATATGCCGGATATGACGCAGAAAATACCCTTTGGTGAGAAACGCTTCCAGGATCAGCTGCTCAAGAATAGGCACATGCCTGTGCGTACAACTGCACAGATTGGTAAACGGGGCGATCAGTTGAGGTGGCACGATCAAATACCCGATGCGTAATGCCGGAAAAAGCACTTTGCTGAATGTTCCAATGTAGATGACTCGCCCAGCGGTATCGAGTCCCTGTAATGCATCGAGGGGTCGACCGCTGAAGCGGTAATCACTGTCATAGTCATCTTCGAGAATCCAGGCATTGGCCTGATTCGCCCAGTGAAGGAGGGCGAAGCGTCGCGACAGCGTCATGGTGACACTCGTAGGAAATTGATGGGATGGAGTGACGAAGGCCAGACGAGCTTGGGGGTAGCGCTCTTGTCCTCCTTCGACATGTATTCCTTCCGATGTCACCGGGATAGGAGCCAGGTGTGCGCCAGCATTACGTAGGGCTCGTTGCGCTCCTGGATATCCTGGATCTTCCATCCAGGCAAGCTCCCCTGGATTGAGGAGGAGGCGCGCTGCCAGATCTAACGCTGCTTGTGCGCCTGGCACAATCAGAACTTGCTCTGCCTGGCAATGCACGCCTCGTGTGATGCTTGCATGAGAGGCGAGAGCCTCGCGCAATGGAGAGTAACCCGCGACCTCCTGATAATCGGCCACGTTTCTGAGCGTCGATCGTACGCAGTGGGAAGCAACCTGGCTCCACTGCTGAAAGGGAAATGCGCGGAGCTCCGGGACACCCGTACGAAAAGCGCGTGGAGCATCCGGTCGAGGAAAGGTCAGCGGAGAGAGGAGAGGTGCCTGGCGTGTGACATCCTCTCCCAGGTGAGACAAGGAGAAAGGAGCGTGTGTGCTCTCGGAAGGCGCTGTTTTCTTCTGGGGAGTTGCGCCTGGAATGAAAAAGGTCTCAGGAAGGTCACATGTCACCCTGGTCCCCTGGCCGACCTTTCTCTCAAGATATCCTTCAGCAGAGAGCTGCTCATAGGCATTACTTGCTGTATTCCGAGAAATACCTAATTCACTCGCTAACATCCGTGTTGATGGGAGGCGTTGACCTGGCTGTAATTGGCCACTGAGAATAGCATGGCGTAGTCGGTCATACAACTGGCGGTGCAACGGCATGCTTACTGCCCGGTTCAGTGCAATATCTGCCGCAATGTGCGGGACGCGGTGGAGTCTCTTCGTCATGACGAAAGAAGCTACCTTTCCAAAATGGATCCATACTCCCTCCAAAAATGACCCTGGAAGATGTCCTCTTTCTAGAGTATGCTTCTCTCACAAACAGAACATACGAAGGAGGTTTCACGACAGGAAAGCGATGTGGTTTGACAATCGGGAGGAGCAGCAGGAGAAACCGGATGGGCAAGCGATACGCTCTGTACAGCAAAAACAAATGATCTTCCGAGCAAAGAATCTTCACCCTCTCCTCTTCACAAACAAAGATGTTCGTCACCACAAAAACGAGCGGGGAAAGGAGGCGGCACGTTTCCCTCTCTGAATGGTAGAGAGATGGTGAATGCAGGAAAGAACATGAGGAAGCGCATTTTCGTCGTCGATGACGACCACGAGGTGCGATCGTGCATCCAGGAGTTGCTGGAAGAGGAAGCCTATGAGGTCGAGACAGCCATCGATGGCGTAGACGCCTGCGAGCACCTGGACCATCAATGGAACGCGTATGATGTGATTTTGCTGGATGTAACCATGCCACGTCTGGGTGGATTGAAAATCGTGCAAAAGATCCAAGAACACGATCCGACCCTCTTGTGCTCGATCATTGCGCTGAGTGCCGATGAGGAAGCGCTCCGGCAATCTGCTGGGATGGGCATTGGCAACACCTTGAGCAAACCGTTTGATCCAGACGTGTTGCTCGTACTGGTTGAGCGAGTGATGTGCTGGAGTTAGGGGAAATCGCTCGTTCAATCTTTTTGACCACTTCGTTCTCAGGGATAGAGGTACGGGAAAGGGATATCTACTGCACTATGCCGAATACACCGCAAACCCAGCGTGTCATTCCTGCGTCGAGTGACACGCTCCTCCACATGCTTGAGACGCTGCCTAGTGCCCTGTTTGTCGTCGATGGCGCTGCCACGATTGTCTATGCCAATGCGAGCGCGCAGACCATGCTCGACGCCACACAAGAGGACATCTTGGGCAAACCCTTGTGGCGCGGCGCTCCCCAACTGGTGAGCACCGCACTCTACCAGGCTGTCCAGAAGACCAACCAGATCCGAAAACCCGCCGAAGTGGAGTATGTGTCTCCCGTGACGGGGACTTGGCTGCATGTGCAGCTCGCTCCGACTGATGGGGGGCTGATGGTGCAGTTTCACCAGGGGAGAGCCGCAACCGGACGAGAGGCGTCGGTTTCCCAGGACGAACATCTCTCCATCGAGGACCTGGATGGCTTGGTGAGCAGGATCGGCATGCTGACCCCCGAGGGGATCGTCCTGGAAATCAATGAGGTCCCCCTGGCGCAGGCGCGCGCCCGACGCGAGGAGGTCATTGGTCAGCCGCTCGCCGAAGCCCACTGGTGGTCCTTTTCTCCAGCCAGTCAAGAGCAGTTGCACGCCGCCATCGCGCGAGCCAACAGGGGGGAAACGGTGCGGTTCGAGACGGTGGTTCACCCCAGGGAAGGCATGGACCGCCATCTGGACGTTGCGATCACCCCCCGCAGGGATGCAGATCACCACATCGACTACCTCGTCATCGCCGGCATCGACATCACCGCGCGCAAGCGCGCCGAGCAGCAGCTCAAAGAAAGCGAGCAGAACTGGCGTGTGCTTGCCGAAACGCTGCCGCAATTGGTGTGGGTGAGACGACCCGACGGCCTGCTTGAGTATGTGAACCAGCGCTGGCGTGACTACACCGGGCTCACGCTTGAGCAGCTACAGAGTGACCGCTGGGCTCATCTCCAGTTCTTCCATCCCGATGATCGGGAAAGCCACCGAGCGCACTTGCAGCATGCCCTGGACACAGGAACCATGCATGAGCACGAACAGCGTCTCAGAAAGAGCCAGACTGGGGAGTATCGCTGGTTCTTAACGCGCGCCATACCGCTGCGCGATGAAGGCGGTCAAATCGTCAAATGGTTTGGCACCTGTACTGACATCGACGAGCAGAAACGCACCGAGGAAGCCTTACGAGAGAGCCAGGAACGAGCAAGCGTCCTGATGAACTCCAGTTTCATCGGGATTAACATCATCGAAGGGGAGCAGATTGTGGACGCCAACGAGACCTATCTCCGCATGACGGGCTATACTCGTGAAGATTTGCATGCCGGGCGCATGAACTGGCTGCACATGACGGCCTCCGAGGACTTAGCTCGCACCCGGCAGGCTCATCAGGAACTGGCCACCCAGCACGTTCTCACGCCCTATGAGAAAGAGTACGTGCGTCAGGACGGCAGTCGCCTTCCGGTGCTCGTGGGCGCGGTCCCCTTACAGCATCACCAGTCCCAGGCGATCGCCTTTGTGCTGGATAATTCGGCACGCAAGGAACTGGAGCAACGCAAGGATGCTTTTATCAGTATGGCCAGCCATGAACTCAAGACTCCGCTCACGGCCTTGAAACTGCAGACCGCCTTGCTGCACCGGCAACTGGCCAGGCAAGGCACCCTGGATCAGGCTCCGGCCCTTTCCAGCATGGAGACCCAGATCAAGACCATCACCCGACTGGTGGAAGAATTGCTGGATGTCTCCAAGATCCAGGTGGGGAGGCTGGAGTACGTCCGGGAGACGGTCGATCTCAACGCCTTGCTCCAGGAGATCGCCGAGACCTTGCAACAAACCAATCCGAGCCATACCCTCGTGGTGCGTGGCATGGTGGGAACGAGCCTGATCGGGGACCGAGACCGACTCGGGCAGGTCTTCACCAACCTGCTCAGCAATGCTATCAAGTATTCCCCGGACGCCGAGAAGGTTGAGATTGACCTGCGCGCATCCGAAGATGCGGCCACGATCAGCGTACGCGATCATGGCCTGGGCATCCCGCGCGAGCAGCGCGACAAGATTTTTGAGCGCTTCTACCAGGCCTCGGGCCCCAAGCAGAAGGCGATCCCCGGCCTGGGTATGGGACTCTACATTGTGGCCGAGATTGTCAAGGGCCATGGAGGAACCATCACGGTGGACAGTACCGAAGGGCGTGGCTCGACCTTTACGGTGACCCTTCCTCTCATGAGGGATGCCTGAGCAGTTGACGCGCACGCCACGCGCGTCAACTGCGATGATGATGGCAGCGGACGCTGTTTCGGCACGGCTACTGCCGCCATCACAGACCAGATTGGCCCATTTCCAACGTTGTGTGTGGCCACACGGTCGAAACCCTCACCTGACGTTTAAACCTTCTCTGAAAACCGGAGAGGAGAATGAAAGAAAACACAAAGGAGGCTTGCCTGCGCTCAACTCCTCTTCGCGAAAGTTTTCGGATACGGCCTTATGAATGGAGGATTTTCCTATGAACGTTTTTGTTACCGGCGCGACCGGTGTTATCGGCTCCGCCGTCGTCCGCGAACTGCTGTCGGCGGGCCATCAGGTCCTCGGCCTGGCGCGCTCAGATGCCGCCGCGGCCTCGCTTGCTGCCGCCGGCGCACAGGTGCATCGTGGTTCCCTCGATGATCTTGACAGCCTGCACAGCGCAGCGGCGGCATCTGACGGCGTCATCCACCTCGCGTTTATCCACGACTTCTTCGCGGACTACGAGGCCGCTGCGCGCACGGATCTGCACGCCGTCCAGACCATCGGAGCAACGCTCGAAGGCTCCGGCAAGCCGTTCGTAATCACCTCGGGAACATTGATGCTCACCTTCTTTCTCCCGCAGGGGCGTCTCGGGACGGAAAAGGACGTGGCCGACGCCGGGTCAGTCGCGCCCCGGGTTGTATCGGAGAACGTGGCGCTCGCTCTCTCCCGGCGCGGCGTGCGCTCATCGATCGTGCGACTGTCTCCCTCGGTTCACGACAAAAGAAGAGGCGGCTTCACAGAGACCCTGGTCGCTATCGCCCGTGAGAAGGGCGTCTCCGGCTACGTCGGCGATGGTTCTCACCGCTGGCCCGCTGTGCACCGGCTCGATGCCGCTCGCCTGTTCCGTCTGGCGCTGGAGAAGGCTCCAGCGGGATCGGTGCTGCACGGAGTCGCGGAAGAGGGTGTGCCGACCCGCACCATCGCCGAGGTGATCGGTCAGCATCTCAATCTCCCGGTGGTCTCCATCGCGCCATCGGACGCGGGCAAACACTTTCGCTGGCTCGGCCCCTTCTCCTCAAAGGACAATCCGACGTCGAGCGCGCTGACCCGCGAGAGGTTTCGGTGGCAGCCAGTACACCCCACGCTGCTCCAGGATCTCGAAGAAGGGGACTACTTCTAGAAGAGGATCTCTTGGACTGAAGAAGATGACTGGCATACCGATGTTGTTTGAGAGAAGAGGTCCTTTTGAAAGAAATGTTGAGCTTCCTCGCATGTGCTCTCACATCGAGAGAGGGATAACCAAGGAGACGAAGCATGAACACCGTCCACAATATAGGGGTGGCAGCCCAGATTGGTCGCGGCAATGATAGCTACAGTGATGGGGTGGAGGTCCCAGGGAATGCTCGCTGGTTGTATGTGTCCGGAACGCCCGGCATCAAGCCTGATGGGACCATACCAGAGACGATTGAGGAACAGACCGACCAGGCCTGGAAGCATATTCTGGCAACCCTGGAATCCGCTGGCATGGGGATAGCCGATCTCGTGAAGGTCAACCAGTATCTGATTCACGCGGAGGATAAATCGGCCTATCTTCAAGTTCGAGGCCATTATCTGGGTGGGGTTCGTCCAGCAGGCATGTTTTCTGTGGTGACCGAATTGATTTACCCGGAAATTCTCGTTGAAGTTGAGGTCATCGCGGCAAAAGCGTAAGAAAGCCAGAGCCAACAGCGAGCCAGAAAAAATACAGGTGTGGAGATGAACGCTGAGGCTGCAGATGTACGTTTTAAGGAGACAGGTACGAGATGAAAGCTATTCGCCTCTATGGTCAGAGTGGTCCTGATCAATTGGTGTTCGAAGATGCACCACCACCTCACCCAGGAGCGGGGGAAGTCCTGATTCGGGTCCATGCAACCAGTGTGATGTGGCAAGAACCGACCTGGTCGGAAACCTGGCAAACACCGGCTGGTCTCGAGCGTCAGCATCCCATCCCAGGTCATGATGTTTCTGGCGAGATCGTTGAAGTGGGACCCGGCGTCACCGGTGTGGCCGTAGGAGAAGCCGCCTATGCGCTCACCGAATCCTGGCGGGATGGCGCGGCTGCGGAGTACACCGTTGCACGCGCGACTGATGTGGCGCCCAAGCCACGAACCCTTGGGCACATCCAGGCAGCCGGAGTCCCCCTGGTTGGATTGACCGCCTGGCAAGCGCTTTTTGAGCACGCAGGGCTTACCAGTGGGCAATCGCTTCTCATTCATGGGGCCGCTGGTGGCGTGGGAAGCATGGCGGTTCAAATGGCAAAGTGGGCCGGTGCCACGGTGATCGCGACCGCCTCTGCGCGCCATCATGCATTCCTCCGCACGTTGGGAGCCGATGAGATCATTGAGTATACCACCACGCGTTTCGAGGAGGTGGTGCGTAATGTTGACATCGTGCTTGATACCATAGGCGGTGAGACAGTCGCTCGCTCCTGGCAGGTCGTCAAGAAGGGCGGACTGCTCCTGAGTGTCTTTAGCCCCCCATCTCAGGAGCAGGCTGCCGCCTTTGGCGTGCGTGCGCTCTTTTTTATCGTCAAGCCCAATCGAGAGCAGCTCATACACATCGGGAACCTGATCGATGCAGGTCAGCTCCGACCAATCATCGAGCGGGTCTTCCCGCTCTCAGAGGCATCCCAGGCGTTTGAGCAGGCCCTCCAGGGGCACACGCGCGGAAAAATCATCTTGCGCGTAGGAGAGGACGAGGAAAGGAGGGGATGACCGATGATTCTTGTGACAGGTGCAACCAGTGCTGTTGGGAAGGCCGTCATCAAAGAGCTTCTGGCAAGGAAGGTTTCAGTACGTGCCTTTGTGCGTCAACCGGTGGATGCCGCGAAACTCCAAGCTCAGGGGATGGAAGCTTTTGTCGGTGATATGACGAAGCAAGCAAGCGTTGCGCAGGCGCTGCAAGGAATCGAGAGCGTGTATCTCATTACTCCAGTCGCAGAGCATCTCTTCGAAACCGAGGAGCTCTGGGTGCAGGAAGGGAAAAAAGCCGGTCTCCGTCACCTCGTCAAACAATCTGAAATAGGGGCAGACCCTCAATCGGTCAGTCCATTACTCCAATATCATGGGAAAGCTGAGGACGCCATTCGTGCCTCAGGGGTCCCGTACACGCTTCTCCGTACCCTGTATCTGATGCAAAACTTTGAGCTCATGTACGCCCAGTCAATCATCACCAGAGGCATGATATATGCTCCGCTGGCGGATGCGCGTCTGAGCTACGTTGATGCACGTGATATCGGAGCCGTTGCGGCACAGTTGCTCGGCGAGGAGAAATACCAGGACAAGGAATATGAGGTGACCGGTCCAGAGGCGATCACCTGCACACACCTGGCGGAGATCTTCTCTTCGGTCTTGCATACCCCGGTTCACTACGCGACTCTCTCTGACGAGGAGGCAGAAAAAGCCCTCCTGGGGCGTTACTCCCCCTGGAGGGCGCACGCGGTTGTGACGCTGCTCCAGTTTTATCGTCAGGGCGGTGGGAACCTGGTGACCTCGGTTGTGGATGAGGTCACAGGCCGCAAGCCTGGTACGGCAGCCGCGTTCATTGCCGAGCACGTACAGAGCTTCCAGGCCGTCTGAAGATTTTTGGAGCCTTTGATTGGTACCAGAGGTGCTGATGATCTGCTCTGGAATGTTCAGAGCATGCTTCTCCAGGGCTTTCCAGCACTCGTCAGACGCTCTGTTGAGACAGCACAAGCCCGACGTACGGGCTACATAAGGAGGAGATACCATGAAATCAGGAGAGAAAAAGCCAGGGGCATGGGCCATAGGGAGTAGGTCTCTCCCCATGGGTGATCCCATGCGTGAGGGAAAGAGAGAAGCCAAGGGAAAGGAGCAGGTACTAGCATGAAAGCCATCCATCTTCATGGTCGCGGTGGGCCAGATCGGCTGGTCTATGAAGATGCACCACAACCACATCCCGGTTCGGGAGAGGTCCTGGTCCGCGTCCATGCAACCAGTATTATTGCGACCGAATTGACCTGGGACGAAACCTATCAGACCGCCGCAGGGAACCCCCGTTCTCGGCCCATTCCAGGCCACGATGTCTCCGGGATCGTCGAAGAGGTTGGCCCTGGCGTCACCACGCTTGCCAGAGGGTCAGAGGTGTATGCCCTGACGGCCTTTGATCGGGACGGAGCTGAAGCAGAATATACGATTGCGCTTCCCAATGAGCTGGCTTCCAAGCCGCGTTCGCTCGACCATGTCCAGGCCGCAGCAGTCCCGCTGAGCGCTCTGACAGCCTGGCAGGCACTCTTTGAGCATGCGAGCCTGGGTGCGGGACAAACCGTCTTCATCCATGGGGCGGCAGGGGGAGTTGGTGTCTTTGCCGTCCAACTCGCACGCTGGGCTGGAGCACACATCATTGCCACCGCCTCTGCACGGCATCACGAGTTCTTGCACGAGTTGGGAGCCACGCAGATCATTGACTATACGACGCAGCGCTTTGAGGAACTTGTCCAGCACGTTGATCTCGTCTTTGACCTGGTGGGCGGCGACACGCTGAAACAGTCCTGGAAGGTGGTGAAGCCAGGAGGTGTCCTGGTTTCGGTCGTCAGCCCACGCCCCTCTTTTGAAGAGGCGAAGGCGCATGATGTGCGTCCTGTCTGGTTTGTCGTCGAACCCAATCGCGAGCAGCTCACACACATCGGTGCGTTGATCGATGCAGGGCATATCCGGCCCTTCCTCGCAGGTGTGTTCCCTCTCTCCCAGGCACGCCAGGCATATGAGCAAGCATTGCGGGGACACATGCAAGGGAAACTGGTGCTGCGTATCGGAGACGGATGATCTTTTCTCTGGGGAAGCGAGAAGAGCCCGTGCGGCAGGACTCAACCTGGAGGCTCTATGAGGATCTTTGTGGCAGGCGCGACCGGCGCGATTGGCCAGCCACTGCTCGCCGAGTTGGTGCGCCAAGGACACATCGTGACGGCCATGACCCATTCCGAAACGGGGAGACAGAAACGTCGCACGCTCGGGGTCACCGTCGTTCAGGTGAATGCCTTCGACGCACCTGCCGTAACGGAGGCGATCCAACGCTCGAAGCCTGAGCTGATCATCGACCAGCTCACCTCCTTGCCAACTCATCCTTCAGCCTTTGCCACCGCTTTCCCCGCTGATGGCAAGCTGCGGTTGGAAGGCGGCGGGAACCTCCACCGAGCGGCGGAGGCTGGTGGGGTACGCCGGTATCTCCAACCGTCGAGCGGGTTCTTTCTCAAGACGGGCAGGGGGCTGGCAGAGGAGCCAGAGCAGTTGGCGCTCGACGCAAATCCTGGCGTGGCAGCGAGTGCGTGTATGGACGCCGCATTGGAAGCGCGGGTGTTACACGCACTCCAGATGGAAGGCGTCGCCCTGCGCTATGGGTTGTTCTACGGCCCTCACACCAGGGACGACCCTCAGGGTGGTGCCGCCGATGAGGTTCGACGACCACAGGAACCTGTGGTCGACCAGGGGCAAGGGGTAATGATCAGTGTTCTCTCGACAGCAGTGACCTGATGGATCTCAAAACCGGGAAGTGAAAAAGGAATACAGGACAAGGTAACCACCAGTGCTAGTAAAATCTGGAGAAATCCGTTTTCTCACTTCCTTTACGAACGAGAGCGCCAATGGTTGAGCACGGAAATTGCGGAAGGTCCACACAAAAACGGGACAATTACATTCATCTCACCTAATTCAATTGGTGCTGAAAGAAGACATAAGACCAAGTTGTTGGAGGATGCCAAGCTGGTCTGAACTCCCCCAACGTTCGATCAACTTGCCGTTCGCAAATTTGCCAATCTCGACGCCTCGTGCTTGTATATGTTTGCCTGTTGGTGCCAAGCCAAGAAATCGTCCCTGCTGGGTGCCGGTGATCGTATAGGCAATCGCGACATAATCGCCATCAGCAATCACCTGCTCCACGCTGATTTTCAGGTCGGGAAAGGACGTGTGAAGTCCTGTAAAGAACTGCCGAATGCCCTCCAGTCCGGGAGCTTGGCCTGGGGCTGGATCGTGGTCAATAGCTCCGGGTGCAACGACTTCATCGAGCGCCTGAAAATCGCCGCGATCAACAGCGTCGTTGAAACGTTCCAAGGCAGCGATATTGCTTTCACGGGTCATGTTTTTACCTCGCTATCTTTTCGTGTACGCTCCATCTCTCATAGGAAGCTAGAAAAATCTCCCTGACTTGTATCTCCCTAGCTTGGCACGAACACACGAAGGGAAAGGTGACAGGGTGTAAATCCCAGAATGAAATGGGAGAAAATTGGGTAATGAAACGGGTGGTCTGCTCTCGTCTGGAGGGAATAGCCGCCCGTTTCATTGTACAGCTTCTGCCTCATCTCATTCTGGGATTTTCAGGTCAAATTACTCATATAAGGGGATTTTATGCGATTTCTTCGATAAGAGGTGGGAGTGGTACAATGGTGGTGTGACCTTGATCGAGCAGACGCTCCAGAGCTAATGCTGCAATTAGATCAGCAAGGTTGCGTAAGAATTGTAAATGGAAAGGCCGAGACAGATGGTTCAAAGCAAAACGTACGATGCAATTATTATCGGAGCTGGACAGGCTGGAGGGCCGCTTTCTACCGCTCTGGCAGGGGCAGGCTGGAAAACTGCGCTCATCGAGCAGGAACATGTTGGTGGTACCTGTGTCAACGAGGGTTGTACCCCGACCAAAACGATGGTAGCCAGCGCGCGGGTGGCTTACCTTGCCAGGCGCGCCGCTGATTATGGGGTCCAGACGGGCCCGGTCAGTATAGATATGACCATTGTCCGCAAGCGCAAACGGAATATCGTTGAACGTTTTCGCTCAGGGAGCCAGCGTCGGATCGAGCAGGCAGTGGGACTGGACCTGCTGAGGGGCCGGGTGCATTTTACCGGAGTGAAAACACTTGAGGTAGCACTCAACGACGGTGAAACCCGCCAGATCAATGCCAGGACTATCTTTATCAACGCCGGTGCGCGTCCATCGACGCTGGACCTTCCTGGGATCGAGCAAGTAGAGGTCCTGAACTCGACCACCATTATGGAACTAGATATGGTGCCAGAACACCTACTGATCATCGGAGGAGGGTATGTGGGCTTGGAGTTTGGGCAAATGTTTCGCCGCTTTGGAAGTAAGGTGAGCATTATCCAGCGCGGAGCTCATCTGCTGGCCCACGAGGACAACGATGTCGCCGACGAAGTGGTCGCGATTCTGCGCGAAGACGGGATCGAGATTTTGCTTGAAACGGTACCTGTCCACATCGAACAACAGCCTGGCAAACAGATCCAGCTCGCAGTACGAACCCCTGAGGGTGAACGCCTTCTCCAGGGTTCACACCTTCTGATGGCTGCTGGTCGTACTCCCAACACCGATCTACTCAATCTCCCGGCCAGCGGCATTGAAACAAACAAACGCGGCGCTATCCGCGTTAATGAACGCCTGGAGACAAACGTGCCTGATATCTACGCGCTGGGGGATATCAAGGGAGGCCCTGCCTTTACGCATATCTCCTACGATGATTTCCGCATTATTCGCACCAATCTGTTGGAACATGGAAACACAACCATTCACGACCGCCTGGTACCCTATACAGTCTATATTGATCCCCAGCTTGGGCGTGTCGGCTTGAGCGAGACGGAGGCACGTGAGCAGGGCCGCCAGATCCGCGTGGCGAAAATGCCGATGAGCCACGTTGCCCGCGCCCTCGAAACGGACGAGCCGCGCGGCTTTATGAAGGCTGTTGTCGATGCCCAAAATGGGCAGATTCTCGGGTGCGCCATTCTAGGTATCGAGGGAGGCGAAATCATGTCGGCCTTAGAACTGGCAATGATGGGTAAATTGCCTTACACCACGCTGCGTGACGCCGTTTTTGCTCATCCTACACTGATGGAAGCACTCAACAATCTGTTCACATCCCTGGAGCCCTGAAGATTCCTGGTGTCAGGAGTTTGTCCGTTCGTCACTGGTAAAACGCTCCGGACCAAAGGGGTGAATTATTGCTGGGATTTCCCCGGTTGCCAACAGTTCCGCGATACTTTGGCCATTGATCGCGCTGGTCTCAAAACCGATGGCGCTATGCCCGGTGACCAGTATGGCATTCTCGGAGCTTGACTTTCTCTGAAAATGACATCTCATGTTGAGATGTCATTTTCAGAGAAATCTTCATGTGCCCGCACGGGGTGCACCACCATCCATGAAAATGAGTTATACTGGCGACGGGATTGGTCAACACCCTGAAGTCCCTGTCTCGACTGAGCGCTATGAGCCTGGAGAGCTGTCTGACTGGGGATGCCAGGAGGCACCACCGTCTGTCGCACCCGGCATTGGGAAAGCACGTAGGAGAAGTTCTTTTATCGGTGGCATCTAGTTGACTGTTCCCACACTATTTTTCTGTCAGGGAGAAGAACTATGCAGGTTGTCTACGAAGGGTGAGTATTTTGTTCGGTGAGCGATTGATGAAGACGGTGCTCAACCAACCACTCACCGCATGCAAGCTAGCGGCCCTGACCGCCGTGGGCCACCATCCCTGCCTGGCGCGCCGCCTCAAAGCTCTGGTTCCACTCCTCAAAGTTTTGCGCGATCTGTGCTGCAGCATCCTCCCGCGAGAGGCGTTTTGCCTCAAAGTCCACCACAGCGTTCCAGAAGCTAGTGCGACCAACGGCAAAGCCGATAAAACCGGGCACGCTGGCCGCCGTCTGAAGCCAGTGAAGTACGCGCTCTTGGCTTGCTCCACGCCCCAGCACAATGAGACCAACGTGCTGGCCACCATTGCGGTGTGCCACCTCAACGATCTTCTCGCAATCAGCGCGTTGATCCAATCCCTCAATTTTCCAGACATCTGGCTCTACCCCGGCCTGTCGCAATTCCTCGATGGCCTGGACCATGAGGCGAGGCCGAAGCTGGGTATCATAGGCATCTTTATCATGATCGACGTGTTCGAGCTGATGGAACTCGGCCGGGACAAGCAGTTCAAACAGGAACAGGTAGGGTGATTGATGCAAGTAGTCGGAGAGACGTTTTAGACGCTGGGTTTGCCGCTGATTCAGCGCGCGATCTCCCTCCGGATTATAGCGCACCAGCGCTTTGGCGAAGGTGGGCTGCATGGCCTCAATATGCTGCGCGAAGTTATCGCCATAGACAAAATCAAACTCGTCCTGCCCACTTTTTTCGACGGGGGCTGCTGTGATGGCGCCCTGTTGCCTGGCATCGCGGAGGATGCCAACGCCATATTGTTCATCCACGAGGATGCCTGCCTCCTCTTTGGGGAGACGCGCCTTTCGAAACCCCTCGTAGATGACCCGCTTACTCTCCGCGACCGTCAGCGCTTGCTCGACATTAAGCGGTTCCTTCCAGCCAAACAATCCACTGATGTAGGAGGAGCGATGATCAAACGGTAAAATGGCGAGCTTGTTGGTATATCCTGTCACTCTCATCATGTGCTCCTTTCTTCTCACCTGTGTCTTCTCGAGATAGAGGCAAGGATGTGTTCGGTTGATCGCTCTCTGAGCGTCTGAACGTTTCCTGCAAGGAAAAAGTTTCTCTGGCCTGGTGCTCAGTTTCTCTTTCTCGGTGTGATCAATTTCCCATCCTGATCAGTATTGATTTGTGGCGCTTTGATATGCTTGAAGATGCAGCGATAGCGTGGAGCGTGGAACAGCTTGGCGGTCAGCACATCGTGGATGCCCACCCTGCCCAGTGATCGAAAGAGGACCACGGCCAGCAGCGCCCCGATGGGAGAGGCAACAACATACACCCACTGGTCGCGCCAGAACCAGGAGACCAGGGCCGGGCCAAAGCTGCGCGCGGGATTCAGGCTGGAACCGGAGATGGGCGCAGCGAGCCAGTACAGAAGCGCCACGAGAATCCAGGTCATCAGCGGGGTCCAATGCATCAGGCGATGGCTGCTGAGGAAGAGAAACATCGTCAGCACCAGCAGGCAGGTGAGCCCCATCTCGAGCAAAAAAACGCTCCAGAGAGGATATCCCACCCCTGGAGCGGTCACCCCATTCTGGACACGTGCCGCCCACTCCCTCCAGACCAGTACAGCTAATCCCGCGCCGAGCGCCGCCCCGACAAATTGGCTCGCGAGATAACCGGCCAGATCGTGTGGATGCATCTTGCCTTGCAACCAGAACGCTAACGAGACAGCCGGGTTGAGATGGGTGCCGCTCAGCTTGCCAAGAGGCGAGATGGAAACGCTCGGCCCGCTTGCCGCGAGCATGAGTCCCGTCATCAACCGACGGGTGCTGCTATTGGGAAGCACCACTGCCAGCGGCGAACCCGGGCCTAGATTGAAGGTGACCGCGCTTAACGCGATAAAGACGAGAAACGCGGTTCCCAGCAGTTCTGAGCCGTATTCGGGCCAGTGGAGTCGTTGCCACCAGCAATGCTTCTGCATACCTCTCTTCCTCATAGGCTATTGCACGCTTTTGCCAGGGTTGGCTGAGCGAAGACGCTCTCGCGCAGGGCAGGAGATGAGCATGTGCATCCCATCTTTTCTGGAGTTCAGGACCCTTCTTCCATCTTTTCGAGATGACCGCCGAATTCAAAACGCATAGCCGACAGCAGCTTATTGGCGAACTCGGCCTCGCCACGTGAAGCGAAACGCTCGTAGAGTGCGGCGGTCAGCACATGCGCGGGAACCCCTTCATCGATCGAGGCATGGATCGTCCACCGGCCTTCGCCCGAGTCAGAAACGCGGCCTCCGAACTGGGACAGGGCCGGGTCTTTGAGCAGCGCGCTCGCGGTCAGATCGAGGAGCCATGACCCAATGACGCTCCCTCGTCGCCAGACTTCCGCGACATCCGCCAGATTGAGATCGTACTGGTAATACTGTGGGTTGCTCAACGGCGCTGTTTCGGCATCAACCTGCTGCCGGTCCTTGCCAATATTCGCGTGACGCAACACATTCAAACCTTCAGCATAGGCGGCCATGATGCCATACTCAATCCCGTTATGCACCATTTTCACAAAGTGGCCCGCGCCAGTCGGTCCGCAATGCAAATAGCCTTGCTCGGCCGTGCCTCCCACTTTTTCCCGTCCCGGTGTGCGCGAGGTAGCGCCCACGCCGGGGGCCAGCGCCTCGAAAATCGGTGAAAGGCGCTGCACCACCTCTGCTTCGCCGCCAATCATCAAACAATACCCACGGTCCAGACCCCAGACACCGCCGCTTGTCCCGACATCGAGGTAGTGGATGCCGTGAGACTTCAACGCGGCGGCCCGGCGGATATCATCATGGTAATAGGAGTTGCCGCCGTCGATGACGGTATCACCTGGCGTGAGCATAGGAACCAGCTGTTCCAGTGTGTCATCGACAGACGCGGCAGGGACCATCAGCCAGATGGCTCTGGGGGCATCAATCTGCGCCACAAGGTCTGAAAGCCGGGTCGTCCCTCGCGTGATGGCTCCCTCCTGTAATACTCCCTGAACCGTACTGTCATGGCGAGCCATGCCAATCACGGTATGTCCATGGCGAAGCAGGCGTTTGGCCATAAACGCGCCCATGCGCCCAAGACCGACTAATCCGAGTTGCATACGCTTCTCCTTTCTCCAGGTGTCTCAGAGAAAAATGTCTCCACCTATAAAATATACCTTCCAGAGAAATCTCCTCAGAAATCTCTGCGGGCGGGAATGCTCTCCCATATGATCTCGAGTGAGTGTGTATTCTCATCTGGCTCTGTTGCAAAAATGCGAGAGTGCAAAAAGTGAAGAACATCCTGAGCCCCTGAGTTTTCCTCACACGAGTACACTATCTTCATAGACTATTCCGACATGCCAGCGCAACAGAATGGATGGGTTCGTCATGATTCAACATCCCTGCTTCACCATTGAAGATTGGAACATCCACGAAAAGGAGCTTCACCTTGACGTTCTGGCGCAGACCGAGTCCATTTTTGCCCTCTCCAACGGACATCTCGGACTACGAGGCAACCTCGATGAAGGGGAACCGTTCGGGCTGCCCGGCACCTACCTGAACTCCTTCTATGAACAGCGCCCGCTCCCCTATGCAGAGACCGGATACGGCGATCCCAAGTCAGGGCAGACCGTAATCAATGTTACCAACGGCAAAATCATGCGCCTTCTCGTCGATGATGAGCCCTTTGACGTCCGCTATGGTCGGGTTCAGCGTCACGAGCGCGCGCTCGATCTCCGCAACGGCGTGCTGCGCCGCACCGTGTGCTGGACCTCGCCTGTGGGGCGCACGGTGAACATCTCATCCGTGCGTCTGGTGTCTTTCACGCAGCGGGCCGTGGCAGCGATCAGCTACGAGGTCGAGCCACTTGATGCTCCTGTGCGTGTCGTGGTACAGTCGGAACTGGTCGCCAACGAGACGATCCCGGATATGGGCAAAGATCCGCGAGGAGGGGCCGTTCTCCCTTCTTCGCTCGAATGCGAAGAGCACCAGGCAGAGGGCACGAGTGGGCTCCTGATTCATCACACGCGAGTCAGCGGTCTCCGAGTCGGCGCCGCGATGGACCATCGCATTGAGGGACCATCCGAGACCGTTGTGGAGTCTCAACACACGCCCGATGTGGTCCGTATCGTCATCACGGCCCCTTTGCAGCCGGGCCAACGGCTTCGGGTCGTCAAATTCCTGGCCTATGGCTGGTCGAGCCAACGCTCACGGCCCGCGATTCACGACCAGGTCATGGCTGCCCTCTCGCTGGCTCGCTTCACGGGTTGGGAAGGGCTCCTGGCTAATCAGCGTGCCTATCTGGACATGTTCTGGGGACATGGGGATGTCGAGATCGAGGGCGATCCGCAAATCCAGCAGGCGGTGCGCTTCGCACTCTTCCATATCCTGCAGGCGGGATGCCGTGGAGAGCAGCGCCCCATCCCGGCGAAAGGGCTGACGGGTCCCGGCTACGACGGTCACACCTTCTGGGATACCGAAACCTTTGTGCTCCCGGCGATGACGTTAACCTTTCCTCATGCCGCCGCCGATGCACTTCGCTGGCGCCACTCGATTCTCGATCAAGCCAGGGCGCGCGCGCGCCTGCTTGGGCTGCGTGGGGCCGCCTTCCCCTGGAGGACGATCCACGGGGAAGAAAGCTCGGGGTACTGGCCCGCGAGTACCGCTGCCTTCCACATGAACGCGGACATCGCCTACGCGGTCACACAGTATATCGGGGCCACCGAAGACAGAGCGTTCGAGCAGGAAGTGGGCCTTGAGCTCCTGGTCGAGACGGCACGGCTGTGGCATTCACTCGGATATCAGAACGCTGATGGGTCCTTCCGCATCGATGGAGTCACCGGGCCCGACGAGTATAGCGCCCTCGTTGACAATAACGTCTACACCAACCTCATGGCACAGCACAACCTTTCCACCGCAGCCGAAACAGCAAGGCGCTATCCCGAAGTCGCGCGTGTCCTTGGAGTGGATGCTGCCGAGATAGAGGGCTGGCAAAAAGCGGCTGAGCGGATGTTCATCCCGTACGACCAGCGCCTCGGCGTCACCCCACAGGACGACACCTTTACCGAGCATGAGGTGTGGGACTTCACGACGACCACGCCCGAGCAGTACCCGCTGTTCCGGAACTTTCCCTACTATGACCTCTATCGCAAGCAAGTCGTCAAACAGGCAGACCTCATCCTCGCCATGCATCTGCGCGGGGATGCCTTCACCCCCGAGCAGAAAGCGCGCAACTTCGCCTACTATGAACCGCTCACCGTGCGCGATTCCTCACTCTCAGCAGCCACGCAAGCAGTCATTGCCGCCGAGGTGGGTCAGCTTGAGCTCGCCTACGACTACCTCAGTGAGGCGACGTTCATGGATCTCTATGACCTGGAACACAATGTGCGCGACGGCATCCACATTGCCTCACTTGCGGGAGCCTGGACAGCGCTGGTCATGGGCTTCGGCGGCGCGCGCATCCAGGGCGGCGCGCTCTCCTTCGCTCCGCGGTTGCCAGAACAGATCAAACGGCTCGCCTTCCAAGTAGTATTCCAGAGCCGTTGTCTGCGCATCGAAGTCACCGCGCAAGAAGTCAGCTATCGCCTGCTCAGCGGTTCGCCGCTAAGGGTGCGCCACTACGGCAACGAACTATCCCTGACCATCACCGGAGCAGTCACCCGGCCCATTCCACCTATCCAGGCAGGGCTACGGCCCACTCAGCCGCCTGGACGGGCTCCAGTTGCGCGAAGCTCCCCAACCAATAAACGACGCCGTCACAGAGGCGACCCAATCCTTTTTTGAGACGCTCAATCTCCCCCTGGCGACCCTCGCTCCAAAGGGAGAGAAACACGAGCAGAAGAAGTGAGTCGCACGCTCCTCTCTGTGCATTTTCAGTGGGAATGCCTAAATGAGAGACGTTCTGTCGTTGTTCGAAGATTGGTGTCTCACCTGTTCGAGATCCTGCGTCAATTACCATTAGTGTGTCTGGTGCTGCATATATTTGATGAAATTGATAGTGTCGGCCGCAACAAGACGACCAATTGCGCCACTGGAATAGCCCACGAGATGCGCAACGAGTTGTAACTCATCATTTGTTTGGTCTGAGAATGTGGTTGCACATCCCGTGAGTGTATCCCTCGCCATTGCGCTCCTCTCACAGGAGCAGGTGTAAACTTTTGGGCGTCTGGCTCCAAAACGCTTCTGTTGAAATCCATAGTGCGGTGGCTTATACTATCCATCATGTTTACTCTAGAACAAATTCATGAACTCCACGATCGCCTTGGCAACGCGGAAACGCTCAATATCTACTTACAGGCGCTGAATGCTATTGGAGTAGATACATTTGATTCGTTCATAACCGACAGGCATTCTGAATTTTTGGGGAAAGATGGTCAGAAAGTCGTCTCTCCCCCAGCGCACGAGACGCTCATCGTTGCCAACACGAGCAATCGAGAGCAATTCATGGAACATCTTGACCGACATCTCCAGGGGAAAACAAGCTACCTGGAAATGTCGAAGGGTCTCGCCGAGAGCGGCGTAGCAAAATGGACGGTTGATACCAACCGCATGACGGCGATATATTACGACAAAGCTGGCAATGAAATGCTTGCTGAGGAAGTGAAGTAGGGTCGTGTTCCCAACCAATCGCGCAACGAGTAGGTTGAAGAGCTAATCATTGAAGCTGGAGAAAGGAAGGAACGAGAACAAGCCAGGAAAAGAAGCCACGAGGTTCCACGCGAACAAGCCAGCTTGTCCACGAAGAAAAGGAACCCTTGACGCGGAAGCACAGGGTTACGCCGTTGCCAACTCGAGAAAGGCGGGCAAAGCGTTCTGGGATACCGAACAGCGTGATCGTTATTTGCCTGGCCGCGGGAGGACGCTCATTGCGAGCGAGTCGCTCTGCAAAACGTGTGGCGCGAATGCGCTCGTTGCGCACGGGAGATGATCACATCCACGGTATGCGGCGAAGCGATAGGAGGCGAAAGGCTTACCTCGAGACGTTGGTGTCGCACAAGCTGCATGCAGGCGCGCCGGTGTTCTCTGCGGCTCCAATCATGCCAGAAGAGCGGGGCATAGCCGACAACGAGTGGATGCAGAAGAACGCTGACCTGGCGGGGCTTGCGCGTCTTGCCGCCATTCCATTGACACTGCTCACGAAGCGGGCAGGGACGGCAACTGTGAATGCTAGCTCCGTACACGACACGCAGGCTTCCATCGGCTTCTCTACGGTGCTCATGTGGGGTCAGTGTCTGGTTTGCCGGGCACCGAAGCGTTCCATCGGGCTGGAGAGCAAAGTCCTGGCCCGCGAAGCGACCGGCCTTCCATGCTGAACCCACTTGTGGAGGGTCATAGCCAAAGGCAGGAGCGGTGTGCGGCGAAGGAGGAGGGACAGCCGGAGCAAACTCGGTCGTGCGTAGCGGTTGTGGCTTGAGCTGATGGCCCAGTTCGAGTCTCAGGTTCCAAACCCATTGGGCGATCAGTTGCCAGCACTCCTGTCCCCAGGCCGAGTGGCTGCACCACCTGTCGGGATCCTGCTCTCTGTCTTCATCTGAGAGAATCGGTTCAAATGCTCCACGATGCAGGTACAACTCAACCACATCGCAGGCTGTGAAGGCGTGCTGTGGCAGATTCGTGAAGAACAGTTCGTAGACGATGCCTGCACGTGTGGCGCCCACCGGACTCTTTTTCTGGCCTGCGGGATGCGTGGCCACAATCACACGATAGGGCACGCCATCGGGTCCCACCGGGATCTGTGGGCAGTCGTAGAGACTGCGCGCCATCTGACGGATCGCGGACGCTGCTGGAACTGATCGGGAGGCAAGTGCAAGCGCGCCTGAATCAGCGGGTGATCGAGCAGGTGATCGTCTTTGCCACGGGTGACAAAAGCGAACCCAGCCACATCGGAGAGCACGACTCCGTTGCCATATTGTCCGTCGAGGCGGAGCAGGGTGCGTTCTTGTGAAAGGTGGTGGGTCGTCAGATACCGACCAATAGCGGAGATACCCTTACGCAATTCCTCCCGATACCGTCCGTTCCCGCGATTGCCAAACGTCCCTAACCACTGATAACTGTGCGCCTGCGACACCGTTGTCCGTGTTCTGACCACCTCTCCGCGTTTACGTCCCCGGTAACCAGGCGCACAGATGCCATCTAACCGGCGAAAGGGCGAAGGGAACTCATCGGTCTGGGGCAAGGCACGTTGGCGAGCCCCTTCCCGCGTGCCGTCGATGTCAAAGACGGTCCAGGGGTTCCCTGTTCGATCTAGCAGGCTTCCTGTTTGGTTGTCGGGCGTAAGCGGGCGACTTAACAGATCATCAAGAAAGAGCATGCGTAGGACCTCTACAGGCGCCTCGGTCAGCGCTGCTAAAAAGCGCGAGAGGGCTGAACGAGATGGCAAGCGATCTCGCGCAAATAACGCTATGAATGGGAGGGCAAACGGCTGGAGCCGCTGGTAGAACTCCCGCCATCGGTGCGCTCTCCACTGACGGCGTACCCAAAGAGCACTGCGAGAAAGTCAGTCATCTCGTAGTACCCAAAACGCTTTCGCGCAAAGCGCACCTGCTCGTTGATTTTGTTGAGAACACCGTGTTTCTGAAGAGCACTGCTGATCAACACGACTTCGCCAAACCAGCCAGGGGGGACAAGGTTGGGCTCTGGAGCCATCTGCATATTCACCGCACTATCGGCGATACTGGTCATACTTTCCTCCTTGATGAGAACGGTTGGGTCCTTTCTCATTAATCACGGTGATCCATGGAAAGAAGAACGGTACCGGGGCGACTAAGCTGGCAGCTCGGCGAAGTCGTGGCGATGCAGGAAGAGACAACGCGGGCGAAGAGCATCACACTTGCCGTCCCTCACTGGGGCGGGCATCGGCCGGGGCAGCACGTGGATGTGCTGCTCACGGCTGAAGATGGCTACCAGGCGGAGCGCAGCTATTCGATCGCGTCTGCTCCGAAGCCGGACCAACGTGTGACGCTCACCGTCGAACGGATCGATG